>CAZXCX010000208.1:0-2289 GCA_964639375.1 uncultured Candidatus Bathyarchaeia archaeon | reverse complement strand
ACAAGTTTTCCAGCTATCTCTCTGATTTCGTGACTGGCAGGTGCGGACGCCTTGGTGTTGCAGTACTCATGCGCTACGGCCACGGATATTCCTGTATCCAATTCATTTGCCAACTTCACCAAATCTTCAATCTCATGGATGTTCTCAGCCATTATCGTCGTGTTGATTGTCACTGAGACCTTCTCTCTGGACGCCATTATGCCTCTTACCGCTTTTCTAAAACAGCCACTAACGCCTCTAATCGTGTCATGAGTTTTTTCTAGGCCATCTAACGAAACATAGACGGCGCCATTGATGTATTGTGCTATCTCGTCTATTTTGGATTCGAGGAGAGTTCCATTAGTGACGAGGCTTGTGTGCAAAGGCAGAGATCTAGAAAACGCAAGAATTTCGCCCAAGTCCTTTCTCAGGAGCGGTTCTCCGCCTTCAAATGCGATCCCGCAAACACCCGAATCATAAATCTGCCTCAGAATTGCTTTTTCTCGCTCTATACTAGAATCTTTGCTGGGTCTTTGCCAGAAGGGGCACATCTTGCATCGAAGATTGCAGTTATATGTTAATTTGTGCCCACAAAACAGCGGGACCCTTCCTCCAAACAAGTTTAAGAATAGCCCACGATAGATTCTCAGCCCTAGCCACAACGTTTCTTGATAGCAACGGGTGTTTTTTTCTTTACCGAAATAGTTGGAAAACCGTGCCATCCTCAAGATCACTTATACACACATTTGCATATCCACGCTAATAAAAACAATTTCGTTTCTCAAAACCAAAGTTATTCCTATTTTCCTCGTAACCATAGCGTTTCTTTAATCTCTCATAGTTTTGCGCGATATTTCCATTTGATGGCTTACCTTAAGTCCCTGGCGACTTTCTCACGAGATTGGTTTCAGAATTTTGCGCGTTTACAAAAGATTCCTGTTATAACGTCATCCCTTAAAGACTAAGACTTGGGAAGTGCAAAAACGTAATAGCATAGTTTGCCGCACTAATTAGATAGGGAAAACATAGATTGGTGAGATAATGCCTATAGGTAAAGAAGAATGGAATTCGGGATGTAAGTCTGATACATTCGAAAAACAAATTCTGTGTTTTTTGAGGAAAAATCAGGATATTGCGTATACTCTCCCAGAAATAGTAAATGCTTTGGGATACAACATTGAAATTAGAGACTTTGGAAGTTTTATTGGTGGCGTTGCTGGTTATTGGCTATTTCAAAATGCTGTAGAAAGCCTAGTCAAAGAAGGAACGGTGGAAGCAAGGAAGATTAAACAAACTACCGGAGAGCAAACCTATTACAAGGCGACATAGGCGTCATCTTCCCCGGATAGTTACTGACAAAACTATACGCTAGTTTTTAGCAATATAATGCTTGAGGGAAAATGCAGAAGTCTAAGTCTTATTCTAGAGATGCTTGGTCTCCCTTAGACTTTTATGCTTTAGACTGTTGAAGGCTGTCCATGTGGGTCCGTAGCTTTTGGAAATGGCTTTTCCGGTTTCGTTGATTGTTTGAGGTTTATTCTTGGCTAAATGGAGATTATAAGTTTTTGTAATGAAGGCAAGTTATCACTTAGGGTTTTAGCTTGGTCATATGTTCCGTCTTTTTTGGTTTTGACATATGTTTTTAGAGCGCTTTTATTTTCCCCGTATCAGTGATGGCAAGTTTTAAGAAAGGGGATTCACAATATTAATGATTGGAGGTAAAAACGTGCCTACTTTCGCAGTGAACATGAAGCACACTGCTGAGTCTTGTCCTTTGTTTAATGCTGAGGTGAAGAAGAGGTTTAAGGAAATGCTCGGTAAGAGAGAAGAAGCATGGGATCGAGCAAAGAAGCATGGTGTACAGGTGTTGAGTGCTTGGACTTCAGTTCTGGAACACGTCATTTTCTACATCGTGGAAGCCCCTTCTCAAGAGGCTGTTGAGGACTACTTTAAGGACATAGGCTTTGCTTTCTGGAACAGCATTGAAATTCGACAGGTGAGACCCGTAGAGGACATAATAAAAGCCATTGTCGAAAAATCCTGATGTATTACAAGCGCGAGCCTTTGATGCAACCTCTGGGTCGCACGCGCTAACTATGCATAAAAATATAAAACATATTCTGCATATAGAACGCGCGCGCATATGAAAACACGTTGTTATCCTAATCACAATGCACTGGCTTGCGCGTCACCCTCCTCTACATAGTCTTGAGAGTGGAATCCATTTTACTATACTTCCATCAGAAGGGGACATTCCAGCTCCGGCTCCCCCTCATAAACCCCTACTTGGGGCAGTGTGGGGAAGGGCTG
>CAZXCX010000207.1:0-2291 GCA_964639375.1 uncultured Candidatus Bathyarchaeia archaeon | reverse complement strand
TTACAAAAGGAAGCGTTAAAAACCAAGTATATGGCCGTCAAGCAAGAGGAGGAGGTTGAAGAATAATGTCATCACTAATAACTCGCGTGAGACTGAAACAGATAGAGCAGTTAATTGAGAAGGGAAAACGTCTGGATGGAAGAGGCTTAGGCGACTACAGAGAAATCAAGATTGAACAAGGAGTGATTGAAAAGGCAGAAGGCTCCGCCAGAGTGCTGCTAGGAAAAACTGAAGTTCTCGTTGGTGTAAAAGTTGAAACTGGCACGCCGTTTCCTGACACGCCGGACGATGGAGTGCTGACAGTGAACGCGGAACTTGTGCCGCTGGCGTCGCCAAGTTTCGAGCCTGGACCTCCAGATGAGAACTCGATAGAGTTGGCCAGAATAGTTGACAGGGGCATACGAGAGTCGAAAGCCATAGACACTGAAAAGTTGTGCATTGAGGCTGGAAAGAAAGTGTTCGTCGTTTTCGTTGACATTTACGTGCTTAACCACGACGGGAATTTGATAGATGCTTCCGCTTTAGCCGCAGTGGCTGCCTTGCGTAACACGAAGATGCCTAACTACGAGGTCAAAGATGGAGAGGTAAAGATCAAGCAGGGATACACTTCGCTTCCGATGAAGGACCACCCTATAACGGTGACTCTTGGAAAGATAAACGGGAAGTTGATTGTTGACCCGTGGTTGGAAGAGGAGCAGGTGATGGATTCGAGAATTTCGATGGCGTTTAACGATGAAGGCAACATTTGCGCTATACAGAAGGGCAGTGCGGGCTATTTCACACAGGAACAGATTTTAGAAGGCATGAAGATTGTACAGGAAAAAGTTGCGGAACTGCGTAAAAAACTGGATTGGTGAAGATGTTGGGAAGAACAAAGAAGGTAGGTCCAACGCGGGGTTTAGGGCCTCGATACGGGTCCATGGTCAGAAAACGGTATGTCAGAGTGATTGCGGGACTTAAAAAAGCCCACCGATGCCCACAATGCGGTTTCGTAAGGGTTAAACGTGAAAGCGTAGGCGTCTGGAAATGTAGAAAGTGCGACTACACCTTTACTGGTGGAGCATACACGCCAGTTACAAAGCTCGGAGTAGTAGCCAAACGCGCAGCTAAAGGTGCACCTGTAGAAGAGACGGCAACGGCTGTCGTAGCAGCAGAAGAAGAAAACGAATAAACGCTCTTTTCTTTTCATCTTTTTTGGTTTATCGCTGTAACGTATTTATGAAAGGCTGAACCTCCTCTCAGTTAGGGATAGGCTTAATGAAGGCTAAAGCATCTGTTCGCTTGCGGTTCTCTTCAGAAAAGCAGTTGACAACGCTTCTCGACGCTTTAGCGCCAGAGGCTAACAGACCTGTTAACCTGCGGGCTAGGGCGGTTTTGGAGAGGGAGGATAATTTTTTGGTTCTGAAGGTGGAAGCGAAGGACACGGTTGCCCTGCGTGCCGCGTTGAACGCTTATCTGAGGTGGATAGGCTCTGCGGTGAAGGTTCTGGAAGTCGTTGAACACGCTTCGTAGTTTGTGCTCTAGTGCTTTGCGGAGACTACCCCCTCCCTTATAAATACCTCGAACTCAAGTGCAGCTCTACGAGTTTACTTCAAGAAACGCAATCGTTAAACTCAACTGTTCATCAATACTGCTTAAGGCGAGCTTTGGTTACTGTACGGAGCGTTTTTTCTGCGGTGGAGACACAGAAAAGTAAATCGTCAATCGTGGCGATGAAAGTAGCAAGTTTTGCTTCGGTTTTTATCTCTGTGAGGACGTGGCTGCCTTTCCTTACTGTTTCGATGAATAATCCTGCGGGCGTCTTGAAGTTGTCAGGGGAAACTGCGTTGGCAATGGCGTCGGCGGTTTTCGCGTCGCCGTACTCAAGCGTTATCGTTGCTTCCAATTTCTTCGCCTTTTAGCTGTTTTCCCACGAGGTCGTTGACGGTGTTTATGAAGTTTTCAACTTGGTCTATGGGCACTTGGGCGCCTGCGGCTACGTTGTGGCCTCCACCTTTTCCGCCGTATTTCTCTGACGCGACGCGCATAACGTCGCCGAGGTTGACTCCTTTGCTGAGCGCCATGTCTGTTGTTCTAGCTGAAAACTTCGCTGCACCTTCTTTTTCAACGTTCGCATAGGCTATGAGGGGTTTTTCAGGATTCGTAAGACCCATGGACAAGATGGATGAGATTGTTCCGATAATCTTTTCGTTTATGAAATTTTCACCATAAACAACGTATATGTTTTCGAATTCTCTCATTCTTTCAGGTTTTTCCGCTACCCAGCCGAGGTACGTGCTGATGCTTTTCCT
>CAZXCX010000206.1:0-2310 GCA_964639375.1 uncultured Candidatus Bathyarchaeia archaeon | reverse complement strand
CCAGCAAGTACTGAGGAAAAAAATCAGGAACCTTTGCCTAGCAGCATGACTGCAATCGCCGCTGGATTAATATTGACCCTTATCGGTTCCGTTATGAGTAGCAACTGGGCCAGAGATACAATCGTAAACTACGTGGGTTTCGGAATGGTGCTCATCGGAATAGGAATCTTTGTTTTTGGCATATTTGGAACAGCCACGAAAACCCTGAAAGCCCGCTTGGACCAAAAAACACCCGCATGCATTAAAGTAAACACCATAAGAGCGCTAATTAGAAGAATATGGGCGGTCGGCGTCGGGATAGTTCTATTCATTACTGGCTCCATAGTGGGTAGTTGCTACGCGAAAGAGACAATGCTGAATTATGCAGGCTTTGGGTTGCAACTAGCTGGAATAACTTTTCTTGTTTTAGGTGCGTTCGAAACGGCTAGAATCTCTGCGAATATTTACGTGAGTAGCAAGCGCGCTAGTGACATGCTTGGTGTCAAGAAGAAGAGTTTTTGGGAGCAAGTGCGGAGTTTTTGGAAGTATCTGGTAACCTCGCGCACGCTATATAATATTGCAGGCGTAATGGCCGCTCTGAGTTTGCTATTATTCAGTATCTGGCAACTTGATATTATAGTTACAGGACCTGTTTGGTGGGAGGCAAGTCCTGAAGGCATGGGTTGGGCTTGGTATGGTCCAGGAGCGTATGCAAAAGCGCCTTTCCAATGCTTCTTGTGGAAAACCACTATTGGACAGGCATACGACACCTTATTTCTATTGATATTCATTTCGTTCATATTGCAGTTTGTTAGCGTATTCTTCTGGCGCAGGCGGACGGATTAAATAATTCGAGCCGCATTGGGAGAGCCGACCGAGTCACATTGGTTAGAAAATTCAATCCTCAAGAAGAAAAAACTCTGAACGCATGCAGAAACATCGCTAGAAAAAGCCATACTTTCCAACATAGTGGTGCAGAGGGTGGGATTTGAACACGCGCACTTCATCCTTTCACGAAGCTTGGATAGCCTGTAAAATCGCGAGCACTCCAGCTTGTTTGGCTCTTCTCTGAAGGTATTCGTTGTCCAGTTTGGTTTCCTGTCTGGTCAGTACACTTTTTACGTCTTGTTCATCTATTGCGCCTCTGTCAGGTCTAGCCAGCTTGTTTACTATGAAATCCTCTGCAGAAATAAGCCATACCCAAAAGTTTGCATCTATTTCGGCTTTCTGTCTTCTGCGCAAAGTTTCATTATCAAAAACGACGCCGTCAGGTTTCAACCATAATTCCAATTCGATGCGCTCTTTCCGATCCAAAACAACAATCAAAGGATTATTGAGCGAAGCTATAGTCGGTTCAAAGTCGGCTGCCCGCAGCGAATTAAGCAACTGATTTAGTTCTTTTTCAGTTTTGACGGCTACTGCTAGGTCAACGTCCACTGTTGTTCGGATTCGTCCATAGAAAGGAAGAGCATAACCGCCAATTATCATGTAGGGAACGTTTTTGTCTTCAAACAGTTTCAGAAGTCTCTGAAGAGACCGTAATATTGCGGGCAATCATGTTCAACTCCATAAAAATTTGAAAGGGAAAATGACCATTGGTAACAAGTCTGCTTGCGTATGCCGCATCTTTCGCTGCACGCTCCAAGTCTTGTTTTCTGGCTTTTAGCGGGGTCATTTTTAGTTTGTTGTAAGTTGCTAGAAACGCGAAGCCTAACGGCGTGCATGTAATGTTTTTTTTAGGTCTGCCTCGTTCCGAATGCGGAACTTGCTGAAACTTGATAAGTTGTTCTTCGTTCATTTTTTTTAGCAAGGAAACAACGTTTGCTGTTTTCCATTTAAGCGTTTGAGCTAAGTCTCTGACGCCATAGGTGGCTGATGTTATAGTTGTGAGTATTTGTGCTCGTTGATCCAAAGACATTTTGTTTCCCTTTAAGAAACTTATTTGACAACCACCTATTTAAATATGCTGCAACTCTTTACGCAACCAAAACATTCGCGTAAGCAAAACCGCGCTCAAATTTTAGCCCACGCATAAATGCCCCGAAGAAATCTGGTGAAATCAGACTCCAAACAAACCTAAAAACTGGTGCAGAGGGTGGGATTTGAACCCAAGGCTTTAAGGCAGCAAAAAATTATTAGCATGAAACAATCTAATCTGTTTTTGAGTAGATTTGGTGCAATAATATGGGCGATCTTAGCGATTGTCCAAAGTGTGGAAAGCGCGAAAAAAAAGAAGTGCTGAGTATATTTAAAGAAATGTGGCAGAAAGGAGATTCGCCTTTACACCGAATATATTCTTCATGGGAAGAGTTAGAGCAACACGTGGAAATT
>CAZXCX010000205.1:0-2311 GCA_964639375.1 uncultured Candidatus Bathyarchaeia archaeon | reverse complement strand
TAGTGATGTCTTTCATACTTCAATCTATTGGGACCATTCTGGTGTTCTGCTTGGAGTATTATGTGTGGCCTTCACATCCGTGGATGTTGCCGAACGGCGCCATTGACGAAATTGCACGTAAACTTACGTATCAGGAGGCGACGACGACTGCGTTTGTGCAAGCTGCAATATTTGAGCTGCTTGTGGTGTGGAATTGCCGTTCAGAGAAGCGCAGTGTTTGGAGAATGGGCAGAGCTGCTTTCAAGAACAAGTTCTTTGTAATAGCGGAAATAGTGTCGATAACTGCAACGCTGGGAATAACCTACATACCGATAACGCAACAGTTGTTCCACTTGGTAGCCCTGAGCCCAACAGACTTGGCTTACGTCATCGCCGTAGCAGGTTTAGGACTATTCGTCCTGCCAGAAATTACTATGAACAGAAAACTCTGGAAGTGGAGTTAGTCCACAGAAAAGTGTAATATGCCAAGGCTCTCAAAGGAGCAGTTCCTAATTGACTAGGCGTGAGAATATGAGTGAGAAATTGGCGAATCCGGCACCGCTTGGGCTGCTGGGTTTCGGAATGACAACTGTTTTGCTTAACTTGCACAACGCTGGCTTTTTCCCTCTGGACACGATGATTCTTGCAATGGGCTTGGCGTATGGTGGATTAGCGCAAGTTATCGTGGGAATAATGGAGTACAAGAAAGGCAACACTTTCGGCACCGTGGCATTCACGTCATACGGTTTCTTCTGGTGGTCTCTTGTACTTCTTCTTGTCCTGCCTAAAACATCACTCTTCACTGGATTGAGCGTCCCTACAGAGACGGCTATGGCAACGTACTTCTTCATGTGGGGGCTTTTCACGTTTGCAATGTTCTTTGGAACTTTGAAGACAAACCGCGCGCTACAATTCGTGTTCATGAGTTTGGCCATTTTATTCTTTCTTTTGACAGCAAGAGAATTAACAGAAAATGCAACAGTAATCGGCAACCTGACAATGGGCACGGTCGCTGGCTATGAAGGTATTATCTGCGGATTAAGCGCAGTTTACCTAGCCTTCGCGGAAATATTAAACGAAGCACACCGAAAAACTGTGCTGCCTATTTGTCCCGTAAGCTAAAAACGCCTCAATTCTTCTTTTATTTTTTGATAAATGGCTGAAAAACTTTATATTCTCTGGCTTTAAATTTTCTCCCGAATCAGATTCATGGAATGATAAGAAGATGTCTGAAACTAATTTGCCGTTTAACGAGAAAATCTATCCGAATAACGCGCAAGTATCTTCTGGAGAAAAACTTCGGCAAGAATGGGAAAAATCAATAAAAAATCCACAAGAGTTCTGGGCTGAAAAGGCAAAGGCTATCGACTGGTTCAAAACATGGGATAAAGTGCTGGACGATTCAAACCCGCCGTTCTACAAATGGTTTTCTGGCGGCGTCCTCAACATATCGCACAACGCATTAGATAGGCACGTGAAAACCCCGAGAAAAAACAAGCTCGCGTACATCTGGGAAGGCGAACTCGGCGAAGTAAAAACTTACACTTACTATCAGCTTTACAGAGAAGTGAACAAACTCGCCAAAGTTTTCAAGGATTTTGGTCTCAAAAAAGGAGACCGCGTAGCCGTTTACTTGCCCGTAATTCCTGAACTGCCAATAACTCTGCTCGCAACAGCACGCGTAGGCGGAATCCACACCGTTGTCTTCTCAGGCTTCAGCGCAGAAGCATTGACAGACAGAATAAACGATTGCGGAGCAAAAATCCTTGTAACAGCCGACGGATCATTCAGACGCGGAAAAATAATTGCGATAAAAGACAATGCAGACCGCGCATTGCAGAATGCGCCAACCGTGGAAAAAGTCATAGTTGTAAAAAGAACGTGTCAAGAAATCCAGATGAAAGATGGACGAGATGTGTGGTATCATGATGCTCTTGCAAAAGCAGGAGCAAGCGTTTATGTTCCGCCAGAACCGATGCAAGCAACGGACCCGCTCTTTATCCTCTACACTTCGGGCACAACAGGCAAACCGAAAGGAGTCCAACACGGAATAGGCGGCTACAACGTTTGGGCGCACTGGACCCTCAAGTGGGGTTTCAACCCGAACGATGAGGATATATGGTGGTGCACCGCTGACATCGGCTGGATTACTGGGCACACTTACAACGTTTACGCGCCGTTATCCCTAGGAATAACGTCGTTACTTTTTGAAGGAACCCCTGATTACCCCGCAAAAGACAGGTGGTGGGACATAATCGAGAGACACGGCGTAACAATACTCTACTCCACGCCAACAGCCGTCCGAATGTTCATGAAGTTCGGCGAAGAATGG
>CAZXCX010000204.1:0-2311 GCA_964639375.1 uncultured Candidatus Bathyarchaeia archaeon | reverse complement strand
GGCAGAGGCGGCTCAGACCTCACCGCAGTTTTCACCTCATGCCTCCTGAAAGACCGATACCAGATCGAGACGCTTCTATTCAAGTATGTGCCAGTGCAAAGTGCGGACCCAAAAGTTGTGAAAGGACAGAAAACCGACCACGTAGCGGCGCTTACTTATAACGAGGCTCACAAGGCTTCAATGATGGGCATGAAAATAGTGCAGAGTCCTGCGATTGCGATGGCTAGGCGGTTTCTGCAACCTTTGCGGATAGTGCCAATAGACGAGCCTGAAAAATACTCAGTAATCCAGTCTGAGACAGCTGGCGGAGAAATCGTGAAGTGCTTGACGGGCAAAGCTGGCTGCGCAATCCTTTCTATGAGCGATGAGAAAAGCCGTTCTCTGGAAGATTCGTTGAGAATTTGGGAGAAACGCAATGACTTCATGGACTTGGGCGCTGAAACAATGGAGACAGGTGAGAGAATTCGAGACTTCCTGTTCTTGGACTCGGATTTTCTAAGGAAAAATGAGGAGAAGCTGAAAGGCTTTGACGAAAACTTGAAGATAGAATACGGCTTAGGCGTGGTCACACTCATCGGCGACAGGATGAAAGACTCGCCAGGCATAGCCTCCCTCGCCATTGGCGCAATATCAGGGATTAACATAAAACGAGGGATCTTCGCGCCTCACACATCCCAAATAATAATTGTAGTGGAAGAAAAAAACGTTAACGCCACTGTGGCGGCTATTCACCGCAAAAAAACAGAAATGAACAAACCGCCCCATTAAAGAAACATTTCCATTTGAAGATTAATTAACGGCACTTCTGCTAGGTCTAATGTTTTAGAAAGTTTAGCTGCTTAAGTTTTCAGCGGCTTCCTGTTTAGGAAGCTTCGTGTACAAAAACTCTATCCAAGCGTCAGGGTTCTGATACCTTACTATAGGACCCTTTTTCCATATGACATTGAAGCATTCAAGAAATTTTTCGCTTGAAAGGCGTTTAGTCATCTATATCTCCCTTCCATCGCATACAAGAGTCGCGTCTCCTTATAAACTCAGTTTCAGGAATAGGCATATATCAGAAATCGAGATGTGGTCCTGCCCGTTAAAGGGTAAAGTTACAGTGAACATGCGAGCCTAAACGTAAAAGCCTGCTCTCAACTGCAAGTCTGTGGCTGAGTTGCCCATTAGAACCGCAGAAAAAACCAAAAGTTTTTGGTCGAACAGGATAGTAGCGCTTTTACCCAAAATATCGCAACTCATTTTAGGGCACAAAGCGTTATCTATGCAGTTCGCAGAGGAAGCGACAAAGCTAGAAGTGAAAAGTGTTGCAGACGCCAAACAACAGAAAAGCGCGGCTCGTAATCTTCGACGTTGAAGGCGTGCTTATCCCAAAAAACCGCTTCATCTTCGAAATGGGCAAAAGCCTAGGCTTTTTGCAGTTGCTGAAAATGCTTTTCATAGGTTTTCTATATGAGATAGGCGTTGTTACGTTGAAATCAGCTCTAAAACGTATATTCCGCGTCATGAAAGGCGTCAGAATTGAAAGTCTCGTGCAAATTTTCGATGAAATTCCTTCCAAACCTCATTTGCAGAGTGTTTTTGCTCAACTTAAGACTCGAAACTGCAAAACCGCGTTAATAAGCTCAGGACTGCCCGCAGTCATCGTTAAGAAGTTAGCCAGCACGGTTGGCGCAGATTATGCTTTTGGCATTGAAGTAGGCGTTAATGATGGCAAGTTAACAGGCGAAATTTGGGGCGATGCTATAGAGGCTAATGGAAAATTCAAAGTTCTATCGCAGATCCTAACTGCTGAAGGGCTGAACCTTAATGATTGTGTTGTGGTCGCAGACGATAGGAACAACAGTCCCATCTTTCTCTCTGGAATACAGAAGATAGGGTACAATCCAGACTTCGTGCTGCGCGTCAAGGCTGACAACGTTGTAACAGGGGGGCTATCTGGAATTCTGCCCATAATCGATGGCAAACCGAAACAGCGGTCTCTGCCGTCAAAGAATGCCGTGCTGAGGGAGATTATTCATGCTTCGGGCTTTTTTGTTCCAGTTCTTGCCGGTTTAATCGGCATTTACGCAGTCGCTTTGCTGATTTGCGTGGTAATGGCGCTTTATGTCATGTCCGAACTATCACGGATGAGCAGAAAAAACTTGCCTATTATCTCGGCAATAACGCGTCACGCCGCGTCTCAAGCGGAATTGTACGATTTCGCCACGGCACCCCTATACTTCGCCATAGGCATATTGTTAACCTTGTTACTTTTTCCTGCCCCAGTGAGCAGCGCTGCCATCGCCATCTTCGCTTTAGGCGACAGCAC
>CAZXCX010000203.1:0-2323 GCA_964639375.1 uncultured Candidatus Bathyarchaeia archaeon | reverse complement strand
TTTGGATGAAGTCTTAGAGATGCTAGACAAAACCGCGAAGAGGATTCAGAAAGCTCTTGACGAAAGCAAAGAAAAAGCGGCAAAGCAAACAACCGCCTATGAGAAGATACTTCAATCGAAAGAAGCTTCAGAAGAACAAAAAATCAGAGCGTTCATAGGAAAAACGCTTGAATTAGACCGTTTAGAAAGGCTGTCTTCTCAATTGAGCTTGCTTTATACGCTTCAAATATTTGCTTTCAAAGTAAAAGTACTAGAGATAACAGTCAGCAACATCAATAATCAGCTTGTACAATCGGGAGTCCTGCAGAAAAAAATGGAGCTAGAAGACATAAAGAAAAACATTGACGCGTTGAAGATCCTTGTGGAAGCACAGTATGAGTCGATGAAGGAAATCAGAGAAAACCAGAACAAAAACCTAACCTACATACACTAAAACCGAGTTTCAACACATTTTTGCAACCACAACCACGATGCTTTTTTCATTATTCAAATTGTGAGGAGGCAATTCTGAACTGGTCTCTGCGATACTACCCCCTCCCTTATATATACATTGAACTAGGAGTTCAGCTTCGACTATAGATAAAGACTTGTTGCTTTTGGCTTACCAGCTGCGCAGAACAATCATGGTGTTGGTTTTCATTATGCCTTCTACTCTGCGGATCTTCTCTACGCACTCGTTGACTTCAACCACGTTCATTCCGCTGATCACCGCCACAATGTCATATTCACCCGTGACTTCGTAGACGGTTTCCACATTCGGAATCTCCCTTATTCGCTTAGAGACTTCCTGAGTTGGAAAAGCAGGATTAGTCGCAAGCAAAGTAATAGCCTCAGCGCCTTCAGCCACGCCGATTTTAACCGTGAACTTTCTTATCACCCCAGCATCAGCAAGCGCCTTAATTCTTTTTCTGACAGCGCCTTCGGACAAACCGACTTTCTTGCCAATGGCGCCGTAGCCAGTTCGCCCCTCATCCTTTAGTATCTTAATTATCTGCTTGTCCTTGTCGTCCATATCTGTTCCCTGCTTGTTCTTGGCGGCGGAAAAATTTAACGATTTCTGTAATTTGCTGTAGATGGTTAATGCGGATTTCGTTGTGGTTCGTGCCTTGCAGTGCTGTTTTCGGAAAATTCTAAAACAGGTTAAATATGGAACTTTGTGCCAAATGGAACATTAAAAGCTTAATATGTTACAAATAAGTCGCAATGTTTAAAAGAAAGACGTCTTAATGAGAGAGACATTTCCAACCAAAAAAACGTGGTAGCAAATGATAAAGCAAGTTGCAAAACTAAAACCACAAGAGGTGAAGGTAACGAACAAAACTAAATGCCCCGACTGCGAAGCCGAACTCGAAGTGCCAGTAGACATTGAGAAGGGAGAAATCCTAAGCTGCCCTGTCTGCGGACTCGAACTCGAAGTGAAACAAATAAAAGGCGGATGCGTCGACCTTCAAGAATTAACCATAGAAGGAGAAGACTGGGGCGAATAGCAGTATTCACCAAACAGCATTCTACTAACCAAAAGAATGGAAACGCTACCAAAATTTTTTAAACCATATATTTTCTACGGGATGCAGAGAAACAATGAGCATAGCACTTCTTTATGAACGATCAGAAACGGACGAAATAGGCATAAAACTCACCGCAGAAGAACTAGGAATAAACTTGATTTATATTCCATTCCGCAAAATCGCGCTCTCCATCCACAAAAACCAATTCACAGCCAAAACTAAAGGCAAAGACTACTCCAACACAATCAAAGACACCGCTGTGGTGCTAAACAGAGCACAGAGCAAAAACCGAAGACTCCAAGCTTCATATCTCATGGAAATGCTCGGCAAAAAAACCATAAACGCCTCTTCAATAGAATTCATATGCTACAGCAAGCTTAGAACCTTGCTGCACTTTTGGGCGGAGGGAATTCCCATTCCGAAAACAGTTTACGTTCCCTGCGACTCCTATGACACTACAAAAGATGGAAAAGAAATCCGCAACGAAAAAGACATCGCAGACCTGTTACAGGATGAAATAGCCCTCAATGAAGGAATCGTTATAAAACCCGACGCTGGCACTCACGGAAAAGGGACCATGCTCTCCAAGAACCGCGAAGAACTCGTCGCTAACATCCAAGAAACAAAACCGTCAATAATAAATCCCGTAGGCGTTGTTGCTCAAGAACTTGTACAAAAGTGGTTTTACGATTTACGAATAATAATATACAAAGAAAAAGGAAAAGCACCTGTTTGCCACCCCGTGGCTTTGGCAAGGGGAGGCTTCAAAGACTTCAGAACAAACACCTATCTGGGCAACCTGGTCTTTGACGCCA
>CAZXCX010000202.1:0-2324 GCA_964639375.1 uncultured Candidatus Bathyarchaeia archaeon | reverse complement strand
CAACATGAAACGCTAACTCTTGCAGGCGTTGGTTTGACGGAAATCCTCGTCGGTATCGCTGTCTCGCTTGTAGTTAGCTATTTTGCATTAAAGCTTCTCTGGAAGGCATTAGCTGGCAAGAAATTCTACCTCTTTGCGTTCTACTGCTGGCTTCTCGGCGCAGTGCTTTTAGCACTAAGCCTCAGCGGTTTCTAGCCAGAAAGGCTTGCCTGAAAGAAAATCTGTTAAGAATTCCGCAAACTCCCCATTGCCTCGGTAGACTTCAACCACTTCACTGTTTACTAGAATTCTGAGTTTTTCCCGAAATGCTTGTGAAATCAGTTCCGCAACGCCTATGTTTCTGCCGCCCTCCGTCAGTTTCTCTCTCAGAAGCTCAACAACATCGGTGAATCTACGCCGCAGCTCCACAACCCATCGTCCATCTCCAATATAGGGTCCAGAAACCACATCATCATTATGAGCGTATTTAGACAAGAAGTTTTCGCATTCCTTTTCCCGCTCCAGAGGCGGACCCAAATGCTTCTTAACGCTCGGCAAAACACGCTGCTCAAGCTCAAAAACAAAGACGCTAAGCGTTTTTTCGTCGCTCCAAACAGCGTCTCTGAGGACTTTAAAGTCGTTAAGCTCAGCCAGTTTTCGCAAAGACCGCTGTGTCCTGTACAGTTGTCCCCATAAAACGTCGGGAACCGCTTCTATTTTGCCAAGCGGCAGAAATATGAGGGAAGCGCCGCGGTTTTCCAGCTTACTCCTTAGGGCTTCTGCTGAGAGGGCTTTAGCTTTCGGCGGATAAAAGAACTTCGCGTTTGGCGTTTTGAGAAAGGCTCTGGCTGCGCCAACGAGCGTGTAAAGTTTCTGTGGCTGGACAGCGGAAGCCACGTTTCTTCCTTTATCCACAGGGTCAACTACAACTAGCGGCTCCGTGAAGAGAAGCCGCTGCTCTTTCTCCCTGCCTGTATAGTAGCCTTCAATGTCTATGATCATTCGTTGCGTGCAGCTTGCAAAGGCACGTAAAGTTTCGGTGAAAGATTTGTGACGCAAGATCAAAAGCTCGCAGAGATAACCGCTAAAGCCGCCTGTTTTTATTTCAGCCCCGTAGGCATTGACGCCTTGCAGGAACTTTTTCAGCAGGCGAACCTCGTTCCGCAAGATTTTGTTCAGGCGCCTTTTTACGTAGTCTGTGTGGAAAGGTGTTCTATCAGTGGCGCTCAGCCATTCTCCACGTTTCGCATCGTAGCAGGGAACGATGTTCACTCTAACATCGCCGATGAACGCCTCCAAGTACGGGTGCTCCGCGAACCGTTCAACCTGCCTTGAGCCTTCGGTGGCTTTCCGTGCGATTTCGAGGCTGATTTTGCCAAGAGACTTTCGAGGTATCGTGGTTGGTAAGCGCATGAATACGTCGATTTCGGGTTCTTTCCTTAGCCAAGTGTCTTTTGCGACTGAGCCTTCAACCCTTACTGTGGCTTTGACGCCGTGTTCTTCGCAAGCAAGCGCTACCTTCTGCGCCAATTCTTTAGCTAAAGCCGTTATTTTCGCTCTGTCCACTTGGGTAGGCGTGATTTTTTCCAAGATTTCTTCGTATACTTTGTTTATTTTTTTCTGCATAGGTGATCCTTTTCGTTACTTTTGAGGGCAGAATTCTTTAAGCGTTGAGTAAATAGGCCCTTTAGGCGTTAGGTCACTCTTTTTGAGCCGCAGGCACTGTGCTTTGATGGTGCCGAAGTCGTAGTTCGCGTTTTCGGTGATAAACTCGGCTAATTGTGCTTTGTTTCTTCCTGACCGGACGCGGGCGATTGTCAAGTGTGGACTGAAACCTTTATGGTCGGGAGTGAAGCCTAAACCGCGAAGTCGAGGTTCCAGCTGGCTGAAGACATTTTCCAACTGGTCTGCACCCTCGGTTATTCCAGCCCAAACGACCCTTGAGTAGCGCAGGTCGGGAAAGGCGCCTAAACCCTTAATTTGCACGTTAAACGGGGCAAACTGGACTTTCTTCATTTCTTCAAATATCTTTTCGGCCATTGTTGGCGTGATGTTTCCGAGAAAGCGGACTGTAATGTGGATGTTCTGCGGTTCTACAAGTTTCAAGTCTGCGCCCGTTTGAACCAAAAGTTTCTGCGCAGCCGCAAGTCTGTTTAAAACAGTGTCGCTTTCTATGTCGAAAGCCAAGAAACTTCTTATAGGCTCGGGCATTTCTGTTCCCTCGGGTACTTTTTACATTTTCCTCTCATAAATGCTTTTTAATTTTGAGTGTTACTATTGTAAGAATAATAAAAGGGTGTAACATGAACGCTGACAAAATCGTTGTTGGTTTAGCTGGAATGCCA
>CAZXCX010000201.1:0-2325 GCA_964639375.1 uncultured Candidatus Bathyarchaeia archaeon | reverse complement strand
CGAAAAAAGATAATGGGTTTTGGTCACAGAGTCTATTTGGCAGAAGATCCTAGATCGAGACACCTTAGGAATGTGGGTAAAGCTTTGTGTCAACGCATTGATCGGATGGACTTATATAGGAAATGCAGGGAGATTCAAGCCGTTGTTCACAAGGAGCAAAAGATTTATCCAAACGTAGATTTCTATGCCGCACTAGTCTTGAACGCTCTGGGTGTTCCTAAAGAATTCTTCACTCCATTTTTCGCATCAAGCAGAATAACCGGTTGGACCGCCCACATATTAGAACAGTATTCAGAGTCAGTTCTCATCCGTCCAACATCGAGCTATATCGGCGCATACGGAACGAAATTTGTCCCTATCAAAAAACGATGAATATTAACATGGTCCGCGTCTCCAACTCTTCAAAATGAGAAATGAAATAACATAATCGACAAAATGCAATGACAACAGTCGAAATGGCTATGCGCTATATGGTTTTTTTTAACCAACTGGTTAAAATAATATCAATTGAAGAATATGGTCATGTGATGTCCGAGTTCGGGAGACATCTCCACTGGGAGAAAGGTTAATAAATGAAACACCTAACAAGCTGTCTGGCATGAGACAATGAAGAGAACAATCATTTTTGTGCTCGTAATTACGCTAATTTGTTTCAGCACATTTCCTCTCTGCGTATTTGTTGCCTATTCTGAAGTGCAGGTAGGTGTTAAGAGTGGTGACTGGATGAAATATGACATTGTAACTGAGGAACTTAATTGGACTGGGTGGGAAAGGTTTGACATTTACGAAGTGGAAGGAACATTAATGAAGTTTAATGTGACGACCTATTCAGAAAGTTTTGGTTACAGATACGAAACGGGACAATTTAATATGAGCGAGATGGAAGCTTACACGGCATACCCCAATGATGTTATTAAAACTATCGTCATCCCTGCTAATTTGAAAACAGGGGACACATTCCGCTATTATGGTATGGGACCAATAACAATCGCTGGCGAAACCAGCAGCACATACCTCGGAGCAAGCAGAAGTGTTATTTATGCAACCTACACACCGCCCACTGGCATGCCATCTGAAGCATCAAGAATTGACTATAAATGGGACAAAATCACGGGGATTGTGCTAGAGTTCTCAGCGCTTTATCCTGATGGAAAAACCTCTATAGGTAAAATAGCCGGCACCAATATTTGGCAGCCCCAACAGGCTATCGACCCTTATGTACTGTGTGCAATAGCCACCGTGGTAATAGTGATAGTTCTGGCTGTCGTATTGTTCGCAATAAGGAGAAAGAAGAAAACATCAGAGACTACTCCTGCAGTCTAAGAAATCCATAAAAAAGGCTAATATTTTTGATTTGACTTCCTCAACTTTTTAGCACGCTATTTTGTCCACTTCTCCACTAACATGGACAATCAGCATACTGAAAAAGAGTAATACAAGAGAATTGCAGGGAAAAACCAGCTTTTTTCATAATACAAAACTTGCTGCAAAAATATTTCAAATGAAGGTTTTTGCCTTTGCTTTTTCACTAGGCAATAAAAAAAGGGGAAGGGTTGTGCGGGAGACATCTCCATTAGCTGCTAAGCTAGGGCAACCCGCCCGTTGGCCAAGCCGTTGTCTCAATACGCTTGCCGCATTTTTATTGTTTGCCATTATCAAAGCCTACGCCCAAAAAAACAAGGTCTAGTTAATAGAATAGAAACGGATTTTAGGCGTTTACGTGTCAACAATCCTTTTTATCCCCGAACACGAACATTGAACAGACAGGTGAAAATCAAGTGACAGCGCCTTCGCTAAGCGACACGGCGAAACGAACATGCAACTCGCTCAGGCAAGGCGCAACCAAGCAAATCTCAGACTACGAGCAGCGGTTTTCAGTCCTCAAAAACCTATACGACGAGTTGCTCGCAAACCTCATAAAAACAGGCTTCAACCCGAAAGAGGCGCGAGAAACCGCCATGGAATTTTTTGGCTCCACAAGCGTTCGCTTTGCGGGCGTAGACGGCACCATGTACTCACGACCACTGTTTGACATGGTTATTTTCTTCGGCGGCGCCTACGCGGCGACTGGCACGGTGACTTTTTCTGAGAGTGCTGAGACGCAAGTCCAGTACGATGCTAAGACGATGCAGCAGAGCATGGGCATATCCAGCGTCGTGCCCATGTACATTAACGAAATTCCAGAAGTGGACCAAGCCTTCTTTGCCCAAGGACAACCCGAGGAGACGAGTCCTAACAAGATTTTGACTGACGAAGGCATAATAAGCAACGCTACAATCGCCAATTCGATCATGACTTTCTCGGAGTACTATCTCGGCTTCAAAC
>CAZXCX010000200.1:0-2360 GCA_964639375.1 uncultured Candidatus Bathyarchaeia archaeon | reverse complement strand
TCAATTTTCGTTCCAATTCCTTACACAATCGTCATATTCATCCTCGGAGGTCTCCAAGACACAGTCGGCAATTGGGTTTTCGAACCACTATGGATCGCGGTTGCAGCGGGTTTAGGCTCTGCCATAGGCGAGTTTTCAGGATACCTGCTCGGTGTGGGTGGTAGAAAAGTTATCGGCGATAGATACAAGAAAAAAATGGAATTTCTAACGAAACTCTTCAAAAAATTTGGTCCAATAGCCATTTTTATTTTTGCTCTCACCCCGCTTCCAGATGATTTGCTTTTCATTCCGTTGGGCATCATGCGCTATAGCTTAATTCGAGCGTTTATTCCAGCTTTGCTTGGGAAATTCTTTTCTAACCTCATAATAGCCTACAGTGGTCGCTTGTCTCTGGAGATTGTCAAAAGCCTATTCGGGGTAGAAGGCGAAGGGACGTCCCTTCTAATAGGCACAATAATTGGAATAGTCCTGCTGGTCATCGTATTCATAATAATGTTCAAGGTAGATTGGGAAAAACGCTTCGCGAAATACGTGGATGAGCCAAAGGACAGCAGCCAAACCTCTGAAGATGTTTCCGTCACGAAAGAAAATGACTAAGTTTAAATCTGTTCTTGTTTTCTATTTAATTTGCTGTTCCTTTTGAATTTAAGGATGTTTGATATGGAGCAACCTGTAAAAATCCTTGGCTTCGTGGGAAGCCTGCGAAAAGGCTCATATAACAAAGCTTTGATGCGCGCTGCTGTTGAACTCAAACCAGAAGATGCAACAATAGAGGTTTTTGACCTCGAAGGAATTCCGCTCTTCAATCAAGATTTAGAAAGCCAGCCTCCTCACGTAGTAAAGGAGTTTAAAGCTAAGATCAGAAAAGCAGACGCGCTTTTGATAGCCTCACCAGAATACAACTATTCGGTACCTGGCGTTTTGAAGAACGCGATTGACTGGGCTTCGAGACCGTACGGAGACAACTCCTTTGAAGGCAAACCCGTCGCCATCATGAGCGCATCCGTCGGCAACCTCGGCGGCGCACGCGCCCAATACCATCTACGCCAATCATTCATCTCTCTTAATATGCACCCTCTTAACCGTCCAGAAGTCATGATGCCCTTTGCCCAAGACAACGTTGACGCGAATGGCAACGTGACTAATGAACAAACAAGGCGGCTAATACGGGAACTGCTCGAAACGCTGGTGCAGTGGACGAGAAAGCTTAAAGCCAAGCAACAATAAATGACCGCGCAAAAAGATGACTCCGTCTTTTTACTTCAAAGCCACAATTTAAAGGATAACACTAAATTTAAAATTGTTAGATGCCACTTTAGGATAGGCGAAAAACTTGAAGATAATCGCCGACCTGCATATTCATAGCCGCTACAGCCGAGCAACAAGCCCGCGAATGAGCATCAACGAAATCGCTCGCTTCGCAAAAATTAAAGGACTAAACCTCGTAGGCACAGGCGACTTTACGCATCCGAAATGGCTGAGAGAAATACAGGAAACCTTGGTTCCAGAACAAGGCACAGGCCTTTACAAAGTTGCCAGCAACGCAGATTCGCCAATGCACTTCATGTTGACAACGGAAGTTTGCACAATCTTCAATTTTGAAAACGAGACCAAGAAAGTTCACCATGTTATCTTGACTCCCAGCATGGAAACCGCTGTTCAAATCAATGACGCACTTAAGCGCTACGGCGATTTAGGCGCAGACGGCAGACCAATGCTAAACATGACTGCTCCGCACTTAGTTGAAGAGGTAATGGCGACTTCAAGTGAGAACATGGTTTTTCCAGCTCATGTCTGGACGCCGTGGTTCAGCGTTTTCGGTGCTTTCAGCGGCTTCGACAGCATCGAAGAATGCTACCAAGACATGACAAAACACATACACGCCATAGAAACTGGTCTCTCATCCGACCCCCCGATGAACTGGCGCTTGAGCAGACTTGACCGATTTGCGTTGGTTTCGAACAGTGACAGCCACAGCTTTTGGCCTTGGCGTATTGGCAGAGAAGCCAACGTCTTTGAACTTGAAAGACTGAGTTACCGTGAAGTTGTGGACGCTGTTCGCCGCAAAGACCCTGCGCGTCTCAAGTTTACCATCGAGACTGACCCTGCTTACGGAAAATACCATTGGACTGGCCATCGCAAATGCAACGTGTCCCTCTCACCGCAGGAAGCAAAAAAACTGGGCAATATCTGTCCAGTTTGCCGCAGAAAACTAACAAAGGGCGTTGAGCAACGTATTGAGGAACTTGCTGATCGCCCCGCAAGCTTTAGGCCTAACAATGCGCCGGGATTCATGCGATTGCTTCCCCTTTCGGATATAATTGCAACGGTGTTGGGCGTTGATTCTCCCTCAACTCAAG
>CAZXCX010000199.1:0-2375 GCA_964639375.1 uncultured Candidatus Bathyarchaeia archaeon | reverse complement strand
CTTTGACTTTGGCGTACTCTGCTGGGTCTGGAAAGCGCTCTTTCTGTATTCTTGTAACGTATAAAACGTCTATTTGCGGGATTATTTTTTCCAGATGTGTGTCTTCAATTATTGAGATTTTGTTTCGAATCGCGCGGATAACTTCGTTTCGCATTCTCAGGGATTCGGGCGAAATCAGGTACAACTCGATGTTGTAGAGGGACAGCGCGTATGCTAGCGAGTGAACGGTCCGCCCATACCGTAAGTCACCCACCAACGCTATTTTTAATCCGTCGATTTTTCCCTTCTCTTTTTGCACCGTGTACAGATCCATAAGCGCCTGCGTTGGATGTTCTTCCGCGCCGCTACCCGCGTTTAGTATAGGGACTTTGGAGAATTCTGCAGCGAGTTTCGCGGCTCCCTCAAGAGGATGCCTAAGAGCTATTATGTCCGCGTAGTTCTCCACAGTTCGCATAGTGTCCGCGAGGTTTTCTCCTTTCCTAACTGAGGCAATCTCGGCGTCGGCGAAGCCTATTGTGGAGCCCCCTAGTTTGAGCATTGCAGCTTCAAAACTTAAGCGTGTGCGAGTGCTGGGTTCAAAAAACAGGTTTGCGAGGATTTTTCCTTTAAGCATGTCTGAGCCTTTCGCGGCAACTGGCTCCATGGCATGGCTGATGTTCAAAATGTAGTTGATTTCTTCGCGGGAGAAGTCTTCGATTGACACTATATCTCTTCCTTTGAACTCCAAGCTGGACACCAAAGAAAAGAAAGTCGCCAACTGCTAAATAACACTTTTTATGCGCAGAAGCCTCAGCTTGAAACAAAAAAGCAAAAAAGCAAAAAAGGAAGGAGTTTTACTTCCTGCTTCTGTACATTAATGCAACTTCAATTGCGATCACTGCTACAATGGCTAATATGACTATTATTATAGCGTAGAGGTATTCGCTTGGTACGTCGGCGGATGGGGCAGCGGTAGCGGTTGGTTTGAACACTGGCTGGTACGAGTATGTGTATCCAGCTTGGCAAATTATTGGTGCCATGTCTCGTTATGAGCGCCCTGCTGGTGGTTCCTGCTCTTTTGAACTGGTTGTCTTTGGTTCTATCGTATTTTTTGCCGCATAGTTCGTTGATCAGGCGGTCTTGTGCCTTCTCCAGCAACGCTTTGAGGATTTCTCTGTTCACGTTGACCTCGTCTAACCGTCTGGACAGGCTGCGAAGGTTTAAATTTCTATGTACTTCTATTTCGGTTTGGACTGATACTATGGGGTTCCACCTCCTTGTTTTCCGATAACAGAGAAGTGGACCCAGTCAAAGTCCAAAAGTTAACCGATCAGCAGACACACCGCAAATTTTATTAACTTACTAGGACGATTTAAGCATACTTAAAAATAGGCGAGATGTAAAAAATATGTCTGATCTGAAGCGTAGAATTATTTTTGCTTTGACATTTGTTCTTCTGATGACACTTGCTGTTCCCGTTTTGGCTGTAGACTATAATCCTGGCGTTTCAGTGGATCAAGGGGCACAATACGGCAATTTCGTATTGGACGGCCAAGCAACCGACGTAAACTGGACGAGAATCGGGGTTACTGCAGTTAGTGGGAAGGAAGTCACGCTAACCGAAATTACTGCGTACATGAATGGCACTGAGAAAACAGTTGACAAGGTATACGATGTTGAAGCTGGCACGGTGGATGGTCAACCCGCGGCTTTTCCAGGAGCTTGGATTATAGCTGCAAACCTTAACGAAGGTGATGCGTTACCGCCAGTTGATGCAGGCTATATTGTTAACAAGACGGAGACTAAAACGTACTTAGGCGTTAGCAGAAGCGTCAACATTGTCAGTTATTCGTTGGTTGGGGAGGGCTACACTATTAGCGAGACTTTCACGTATGATAAGGCTTCTGGGATAATGCTGGAACTGGAAGGTGAGACAGTGGTAGGTGACACAACTCAAACATATTCAGATAGCATTACCGTAACGAACATTTTCGAAGCGCCAACGCCAACGCCAACGCCAGAGGAAGGCGTACCCGTTGAGTATATCTACGTGGGAGTAGCTGTAGTCATCATAGTAGTCGCTGTAGCTGCCGTACTGTTGCTGAAGAAAAGGTCAAAATAGGCAAGCAAAACCCACGATCCCAGTTTCTCCCTTTTTAGTATGTCTTCTAGTGTACCTCAAGAAGCGTAAACAGTTGCCATTTTCGCTTTCAAAAGCAACAATATAATCCCACGAGTGACACAGAGCTCATACGGGGGATGTGCTATACTTCCAAGAGCGACTGCAACAGCTTTATCGCAGACCACGCGGCAAGTGCGCTTGTACGCGGGTTCTCAGGATGGGGGTCATTCGCAAACCGCAAAAACATCTCGCCAAACCGCCATTTAACCTGAAA
>CAZXCX010000198.1:0-2379 GCA_964639375.1 uncultured Candidatus Bathyarchaeia archaeon | reverse complement strand
TAGGAAACCAGCGGCAATGTCGGTTACTCGAAGTTTTCCGCGGATATCCACAAAAACGTCCGTTAAGCCGTCGGCTACGTAGCACAGTTCAAGCGCGTTGGCGCCAAAATGGCGTATGTGCTTTGTCTTTTGAATTAGGTTCGTTAGTTGGGGCGCGATTTCCTTTACCTTGTAGCTGTTCAGGTCTAAACCTATCACTGCCTCTTCAAGCGACGTAAGTGCCGAAGGCGTTATTTTCTTGCCGTCGCGATAGGCACCTTTACCTTCTAGTGCGGTGTACGTGGTATCATGAAAGAGGTCTGTTACTAAAGCCGCGAAGACTGTGGAAAGAGTTGGCATGGTGGATATGGCTATTGAAGAAGCGTAGAAGGGAAGACCGCGGACCAGATTAGTTGTACCGTCTATCGGGTCAACAGTCACGTAGCACTGTTTTGGCTTTTCGCCGAACTTTTTCACGCCAGACTCTTCACTTATGAGCGTAAATGAAACGCCATGTTGCCGCAGAATCTCAACGATGGCTTTTTCCGCAGCCAGATCAACTGGCTTCATAGGGTCGCCGCCAGCGCCCTTGCCCAAGTCAGGCTGTGGCTCACTTAAAGTTTTAAGGTGTGGGCGAATTTGCGCTTTCACGTTATCTTTGCAGTGAACAAGAATTTCTAACCAATCAGTTTGCGCTTTCATCTAAACGCCTTCTTAACCGTCATATACACATTCAACCTGATAAACACTTTACCTCACCCGTCAAAAAGCCCTTCAGACCATGAAGGCTGTATGATGAACCGGGCATTCAATCTATATATTAAGGGAAGGGGTAGGCGTCTCAGACACAAAGCGCTAAATATAGGTCAATTCGGCAGAAACCCTCTGTTTTTGCTTCAATCACCGCTTATGATTGCCAAGAAGTTCCTGTAAATTTGTTTGAGATCTCCAGCAACGAAGTCTGGCTTTTTGCGACTATGCTGGAGGTCTTTCAAAGAAAAAAATTGGGAAGGGACAAAAACTGTTTTCATTCCTACTTCTTTGGCGCCCTTAATGTCTTCTAAGGGGCTGTCTCCTATGAAAACCGCTTCCTCGGCAGTAACCTGTAACTTCCGTAAAGCCTCTAGGAAAATTCGTTTGTGAGGTTTTCGCCATCCATTTTCGTCCGAAACCAAAACGGCGTCGAAAAAATGGTTAATGCCCAATTTTCTGAGGCTCGCGTAAATCACTGGAGCATAAGTGAAGTTGGAGACTAAACCGAGCTTGCAGTTTTCCTTCATCCTTTTGGTTAATTTCTTAGCGTAAGGTCTGAGTTCGAGGGAATCCACGTAGTCTTGGAAGAAAACGTTCAGGGCAGTTTTAATTCGTGAGTCATCCGCGCTCGCGTTGTACCCAAGCTTGTTCAGCGTCTCACACACCCAAACAGCGTTCGTTACTTCCCTCAACTGCTCGTAGCGCACCACGCGGTATTTCTCATGGGCTTCTGTGTAGGCTTCCAGAAACTCAGCAATGCCTGTTTCGAAGCCTGCTTCCGTTAGTGCCTTATGCAGTTTTTTCCGTGAAGCGTCTATGCTGTAGCTGCGGGAGTTTACCAGCGTGCCAATGTAGTCCGTTAATACCGCTTTAGCGCGTGCCACTTTTCGTTCTCCTTTTGGTTACTTGTAATCTTTTGTTGCAATTTTTATTTTAGAGTAATAAAATTTACTTATAGGGTTCATTAATTTCATTATTCGAAGTCAGATGTCGATTCAAGATTATTTACATGAAAAAGCTGAAGAATCGCGACATAACGAGATAATAGCCTACATGATGTTTCTGGCTGGCTCGGTGTTCTTCGTAGGCGGCATTCTCTCATCGCTGAGCTTGGGAAGAGAACCCAGCTGGTTCCTGTTCATCCCATACATGACAGATTTCACTCAGGGACTGTTTCTGCAACTAGCATTCCTAATAGTTGGTCTTTTCCTCATCTTTGGTGGCATAGGGACGGGACTACATTATTACCGCGGCAGACGCTGGTACATGCAAGAACTCTGCAAGGCCAATAGCGCAGAGAATCTAATGAGAGAACACCGATTTCAAACCGCGCGAACTACGCCAAAAACACGAACCACGTCAAAACGGAAAAATTCATCAAAAATAAATCGTACGCGTTCTGCTTCTTCTAAGCGATAGAAACCCATTCATTATATGGCGTTGTCCGTAGCTATCTCCTTGATTTTTTGGGCAAGCGTCGTATCGAGAAGTTTTTTCTCATCTCCAATAGCCTCTTCCACCTTAGGATCAAATGGAATTTCTGCAAGAAATTTCAAGCCTAGTTTTTTCGTCTCCTGCTCGATGTTTTTTGCCCTGTTCATTTTCATGTTTTCCACAACGCCAATAATTGGAACTTTCAAATCACGC
>CAZXCX010000197.1:0-2394 GCA_964639375.1 uncultured Candidatus Bathyarchaeia archaeon | reverse complement strand
TACTCGCGCAGCCTGCTCAAGTAAAGAATAAACAGGTTCAGCACCCAAGAGAAAATCAAGAAACCTATACCAATGAGAGCGCTTCCACCGCTATCGTCTCTACGCCCACGGTACATGCCCGAAAGCATAAGCGAAAACCCAATCCAATAAAAGAGCGCTGGCAAGAAGGAAACCACCATCATAACCTGCACGTCCCTATGCCTCAAATGGCCGAGTTCATGCCCTATGACGGCTTCAACTTCGTCTTCATCCAACGACTTCAAAAGACCCTGAGTAACCGCCACGCGGTTGCCCGTGAGCGGCGAACCATATGCGAAAGCGTTTGGAAGCGGAATCTGCGCCAACATGAGTTTTGGCTTGGATATTTTGCTTTTCTTGCTGAGATTTTCAACCATCTGGTGCAGTTGCGGGTTTTCATTTTCTGGAAGCTCGCGAACTTTGTATAGAGCGCCAACGAGGTATGGAGATATAAGCCATTGGATAATATTGAAGGATACTACCAAAATGCCTAACGTTAAAATGTCGAAGACTCCTGCTAGGCTCATGATAACTGTGAACACTAATGTAGATAGCCCAAAAATTATGGCTAAAGTTCCAGCCATAGAGAGACGAAGTTTCCACGCGTTCATGAGTTTTCCACTATTTTCATCATTTACGCAACTTATATCTTTTATGCGAAACAACCGCCCTTTTATTACTTTGGCCAACTTCCTTGTGAAGCCTTGGCCTGTAACGGTATTTCGAGTCGCTTAAATATAGACCTCTACTTAATTATTGTAGCTGCGACTGGAGAACTGCGCTATTGACTGACAAACACGAATGGCAGCACATCCATACGCTTCTTAAACTGGCGGAAATGGGTGCTCACCGGCGAACCGCCAAAATCTCAACTGAATATTTAGCTGAGAAACTGGGGATTTCCCAGCAGACAGCATCTCGCCACTTGATAGAGCTTGAGCGTAAAGGCTGGATTCAGAGAACGATAACGCCGGAAGGCAGCCTGATAAAAATCGACGACAGAGGTATAAGAGAGCTTCAGAAGGTATATTCTAACTTGCGAGTTTTGATTGAAGCCGCTTATCCGCCGTCGGTTACCCTTGAAGGAACGGTTTTCACAGGTTTGGGCGAAGGCGCCTATTACATCTTAAAAGAGCCCTATAGGAAACAATTCATTGAGAAGCTTGGTTTTGACCCTTATCCGGGCACGCTCAACCTCAAACTCACAACCGACTATGACCTTAAGACGCTCACAGAACTGGAAGCGTACCCAGCCATTGAAATTCAAGGCTTCAAAAACGAAGACCGAACTTTTGGGCTGGTCAAATGTTACCCCGCCACGATAGGCAACAAGGTTAAGGGCGCTCTGATTTTCGCCCTGCGTAGCCACTATGACGTCTCGGTCGTTGAAGTCATTGCCCCACTCTGTCTCAGAAAGCAGCTTAACCTCAAGGACGGACATAAAGTGAAGGTGGAAGTTTTCACTCTACCTTAACGTTAAGGAACGGTTGAATAAGAGTAGCTGATTTTGTATCGTGTCTCTGGTTTGCGTCTTGTGGCTAACGCGTAGCCTACCAGCAAGCCGGTAAGCAGTCCGCCTATGTGCGCGAAAGCGTTTACACCTGGTCCTGAGCTGAGGAACAACAGAAATAACGCGTATATCAATGCGCCAATTATAGATTGGCTGATACTGCGTCTAGCGTAGATTATAGCTGCTCCGAACAGGGCGAAGATGGCTCCTGAGGCTCCAACCGAAGGGACATTGAGGGGTAAAAGTAGCAGTGACAGCAGGTTCCCTGTTAATCCGCCTAGGAAGTAGATGGACAGGTACTCTGGCAACGAAAACATTTCTTCTCCTCTTAACCCAAAAATTAGAAGAAAGAGCATGTTGCCTGCAAGATGCGCGATGCTGGCGTGGACAAACATGGATGTGAAAAGCTGATAATAATAACCAGAATAAAGGACTAGACCATTAACCTGACCGTAAAGCCAAAGCATATCGCCGCTTGTATTCATAAAATTTCCGCCCTCCACTGAAGTGTAAACGTAAAAGGCAATGTTCAAAGCGATGAGAATATAGGTTGGCTTAAACTTCTGGCTGTTGTACATGGCTTGTTCATCTGACGAATTTTTCAATAATCTTCTGTCTTATCTTTGATGAACTGTCTAGTGCGTCTTCTTCAAATTTGCCAATTCTAATGACTGCTACGTTTAACTTGTGCTTATCCACATATTCCTGTACGCGTTTTTCCATACCCGCCTGATCGTACCCCAAGGCGATCACATCGGGCTTGATTCGCTCAATGACGTCGCCTATGTCAAATTCTTCAAAGCCAAGCACGGCTTCATCAACCACTTTTAAAGATTCTACTAAAGCGCGCCTTTGGTTCTCAGGCA
>CAZXCX010000196.1:0-2418 GCA_964639375.1 uncultured Candidatus Bathyarchaeia archaeon | reverse complement strand
TAGTAGAGCACTTCGGCTTTGCCGCGGCTTTTTCCAGCTGGAGCAGATGCTCTTCCGAAGCCTGACGTTGTTATAACGTCGACTTCTATGGTTTCTTCTCCTCTGTTGTTGAAGATTTTTCTGGCAATGAGGTCTTCAATGATTGATGACACACTTTTAGCCTCAAGGGCTATACCTTTTGTTTAGCTCTTATTTTATCTTTCGGAAGAGCATAGTTTGTCTTTGATGTCCATTTTGTGGAATTTGCGCTTGTTCTGCGTTGTCCTGTGAAGTTTTAGGGGTTGGTTATTTGACTTCGAAGGAGGTGCATATTTCTTCTACTGTTCGGTTCAGCGTTAGTTCAGCAATGTCTTGACCGTAATCCAATATTCGTCTTGAACTGTCCAGCATCAACCTGAGAATCGCCGCGACGTTAGGGTCCAGTTTCTTGCTAGACATAAGCCTGATAAGCTCATTCTCCAGCGTTACAAAAGACCCGCGTTTAGCGATTATTTTCTCGGCGTCGTTGTATGCTCTTTTGAACATTGCCTTTGTGGATTCCTCGAACAGTTGGTGCGCTAAAGAGTTGAAATTGAGCATTTGCGAGTATACTTCTTCGTCTATGGGTTCTTTTATGAAGAGAAGTTGATCATCGATTTGTTTTTGGAATGTTGCCAAATTATTGATTATGTTCATTGCGTTTTCGCCGATGTTCTTTATGTCGTTGACAGTTATTCTATACAATAGAAATTCTTTAGGGGTTTTGAATCCTAGCTCTCTGAACAGGTTTCGTTCTATGCCGAACTTCAATTGGCGAACAACGTATAGACCTAACCTATTTGCGTCGTTGCGGGCGTTGATCACGCTTTGGAATAACTCTTGTTTTCTGTTTTTTAGCGCTGAAATGGCCTCTCTGTTAGCTGAAAGCGCTACGATAGCCATTCTTCTGACTGCTTTCTCAATTGGAAACTCTGAGTGTTTTATGAGAATTTGAAGCATGATTTCGTCTGGAGTTTCGTCGATGATTTCTGCGCCTAAAAGAGTGTCTCTGGCGAAATTTCTTATCTCAGTTTTACGCTTTGACGCGTCTTCTACGCCTTTGAAGTGGACTCGTATTATGTCAGCGCTTATGACGTATAGGGCTTGTATCATGTGGAGCGTCGCATGCAGGTCTTCTTCTGCTGGCTCGACGTTTATGTAGTATTCTTTAAGCTTAGCATTATCGTCTTCTTCGTATTTTTCTTTTAGTTTTCTCGGAACCAAAGTTAGCGATGAATCGGCTTGTACGTTGAAGGCGATTTCGCTTCCTTTTTTCAACCCGATGTCTTGTACCCACTCTTTTGGTAGGGATATGATGTATGAGCCTCTTCCTGTGCATTGGACTCTTCTATATCCTAAGTCTTTTTCTGCCATACACGTTCACCATTACATATATTTCATTTATATTATATATCTCATTACCTTACATATAAATGCTTTTCAATAAAGTTATATAGAATATATGCTACCTACTGTGCGGCTTCCATGAAACTGGCGATACTAATGACCATGAACTCTTGTAGAGACTGCGCAAACTTAACCGAACAAACGGTCACCGAAAGCGCTGTCTTCTGCACAAAAACAATCAAACGCTTGTTTCTTGTGATCATCTGCTCCCGCTTCCGCTTACAAAAAAGTGAGGCGTAAACTTTGAAAAGAATCATAGCAAAGGAAGAGTTCTGTATGGGCTGTGGACTCTGCGAGGTCTACTGCACCGTCCAGCACTCCAAATCAAAAGACATAGTAAAAGCCTACAACAGGGAACATCCTCGACCGCTCAGCCGAGTAAGGTTGGAAGTGAACAAACCTGTTTCTTTCGCCATCCAGTGCAGACACTGCGAAGATGCACCTTGCGTTACTGCTTGCCTCTCTGGCGCCATGCAAAAGGACGAGGCAACTGGGTTGATTACTCATGACGCTGAGAAGTGTATAGGCTGCTGGACCTGCATTATGGTGTGTCCATATGGCGCCATCAAAATGGATGCTTCAGGCAAGGTAGTTTCAAAATGCGACTTGTGCTCGGAATTAGATGTTCCAGCGTGCGTCGCTAACTGTCCCAACGGCGCTTTGGTGTATAAAGAGGTGAAGCCCTAATGTCCAAGTACGTGATTGTAGGCGCTTCAGCGGCAGGAATCGGCGCGGTTGAAGCAATCAGAGAAGTAGACCCCATAGGCACAATAACCGTGATTTCAGAAGAACCGTGCCCGCAGTATTCTCGCCCAATGATCTCCGATTTAGTCAGCGGAAAAGCCAATTTCGAAAAAATGAAGTGCCGTGACAACCAATTCTGGGAAAAGAACGAAGTTCAAGCCCTAACAGGAAGAACCGCTGTAAGCCTAAATCTGGCTGACAAATACGTAGCGCTTGATAAAGGAGACCGCGTTAATTTCGAGAAATTAC
>CAZXCX010000195.1:0-2440 GCA_964639375.1 uncultured Candidatus Bathyarchaeia archaeon | reverse complement strand
GTCGGTTGATTGTTCACAGCTACTATTACGGGCCAAGCCGAGACTGTCCAACCGACCTAAAAACAACAATTGGACTAACGCAGATAGTAAACGAAGATTTAATACGTGAACTATACAGCATGGAAGGAAACAGCAAAAGAACCTTACTCTTCAGCAAACTCTACCAAACTCTACATGGGCCAGTCATAGGCATCACACGTATTGAACCTGCACAGGCTAATGATAAACGCGCCACAGTCATAAACAAAACTTGGTTTGTCCGCGTTGAAGACATCGTGGAGGATTTGGTGCGCGTGCTTGACTACTACTTTAAAGTAGAGGATGTGAAACCTATTGAGCTTATCATCTCTTCCAATTCCCCAGTTGCCGAGTTCGCTACCGAAAGGTAACGTCAACTGGAAAGCAGTTGTATTCTGGGCTGTGGTCTTAGGTTTAGCAGGTGCAGCAGTCTGGTGGTTCTACGGCGACCAGATTCAAGCGTGGATACTTAAGCCGCAACTGCCAAACATCGACTTATCAACGCTTACACTTGACAACGTTATACAATTCGCGAAAGACTACGGCTTCCTGATTACAGGCGGAGTAGCCGCTTTCACATTCATCTACGGCTTATACCAAAAGCACAAGTCGAATGCTCTTGCTGACGCTAAAGCCGAGTTGGAGCTACAGAAGATTCAAGGGGAAACTGTGGCAAACGAGCAGATTAAAACGTTGCAGACATCGGTTAACAGTTACAAGTACCAGTATGAGCAAGCAATAGCTAATACCAATACGGAAGCGTTGACTGAAGCCCAGAATCTTGTTGCTGCGAAAGAAGCAGAAATCAAAGGCTTAAAAATAGCGTTAGACCAAGCAAACGATAAACTTACGTCTATTCCCTACCGAGAAGTGGAGAAATATAAGTAATGGGCGACAAGAAACGGCAAGGTCAAATAATAATTGACCAGCCAGGCATGACCAGCGTAGTCACAAAAGAGTATCTTGTTATTCCTCTCACAGATACCTTGATAAATAAAAAGGCGTTTTTGATTTGGACGCTTGTCATGTTCATAGGCATGCAAGTCTTGTTTGGTGTCGTGTTAGGCATAGAAGTTATCATCTCATTTTATTGGACGTTGCTCATGGTATACGTCAACTTCAACTTAACGCATTGGGTTGTAATTCCCATTCAAATTTTGTTCTTAACAGGCGTAATCGGCGTGCTCTACTTGAAACATAGAAAACAGGTCACTGTGAAAGAGCTTAATCGCCTTGCAGAGTTACGCAGACAAGCTTACGGGGGTGAAATACACGATGAATGACAAACTGAAAACTGCTCTCGCCATAATAGCTCTCGCCATAATAGTGGCAGCCGTCGTTGTTTGGGCCGCTAACACTTTCCTCGCAAATAACACCCTTACAGTTGGCAATGTAGAAGCAGAGTTAACCGTAACCGTTGACGGTGCGCCTTTAACGAATGGAGGTACAATCGACTGGGGTACAATTAACCCTGGCAATTCAGCGAACAAACCATTAACCGTAAAGAACAATGATAACACGCAAGTGACACTTATACTTTCACCAACCACTCCAGCAGGCGTAACTTTATCGTGGGCCATGAACTCTACCATACTAAACAAGGGAGACACATCTTCTGGCACATTAACAGTTGCTGTAGCTTCAGGAACAACCGCGGGAAGTACCCCTTTCACCTTTCAAATAACAACTTAAAAAGAGGTGAGTTAAAGTAAAATGTACCCGCAAAAAACTTTCTTACAGAAATACTGGCTTGCCATAATCTTAATCGCTATAATACTCGTAGTAATAATAGCTGTAGCCGCCACATACAACCCAGCCTCGCAAGCGCAAGCCCAAGTAAACGTGGAATCAGACGTAGTCGCCAGCAACCTACGAGTGCTCAATGATACCCACCGCGTGCAATTCATAGACTGGGGCACACTCACACCCAACAACACATACGCTGAGACACTCACAGTAGCATGCGACAACACAGTGCAAGTCACAGCGGAAACGTCAGAATGGAACCCAGACAACGCTACAGACTACTTAACCTTTAACTACTCATGCACCTACGCTGGCATAGTCACGCCGTACAGCGACATAAACATCACCTTCTCATTAACCATAGCGGAGTATGCGCCTGACGGAAACTTCAGCTTCACCATAACAGTCGTAGGCAACGAAGCATCAAACTTATTCGTTCAAACCTACGGCGACTGGGACATCTACCAGACAGGCAACACCTACGTTGCGGTTCAGTCAGACATGAAGCGAGTAATCACAGGCGTAGATTTGCCCGATTTGAAAGCAGACATAGACGAGGCAATGCGTTAAAGTTTCCCCAAAACCGCCTAATATAATGGGCACAAGCTTTCAGGCAAAGTGAGTGCCTCGCAATCCCACCCATGGGTTTGGGGTTGTCCTTGATATGTTAGAACCT
>CAZXCX010000194.1:0-2471 GCA_964639375.1 uncultured Candidatus Bathyarchaeia archaeon | reverse complement strand
TCCTTTCGCGGCTTAAACCTTGTTTGCTCATGAGTCCAATGTCTGTGAGCCAGTTCCTTCCCCCTGAACTGATGAAATTTGATGTGATTCTCTTTGACGAGGCATCTCAAATTGTTCCTGAAGACGCAATCGGAACTATTTATCGTGGAAAAACAATTGTCGTTGCAGGCGACAACAAACAACTACCGCCTACCTCCTTCTTCCAAAAATCCCTGCTTGAAGATATCGACTGGGACGAAATCAGCGACGAAGATGTTGAAGTTTTCGACAGCATTCTTGACGAATGCGTGGGGATTGGACTACCAGTCAAGACTCTTCGATGGCATTACCGCAGCAAACACGAGGAACTAATTGCATTCTCTAACCACCATTTCTATGATGGCACCCTCATAACTTTTCCATCAGCGATAGCAAAACACGAAACTCTGGGTGTAAAACTGATTCATGTTCCAGACGGCGTCTATGATCGGGGAGGTCGACGAGACAACCTTAAAGAGGCAGAGGTCATTTCCGACTTAGTTTTTGAGCATTTCCAGAAATATCCCAAGAAAACTCTTGGAGTGGTAACCTTTAGTATAGCACAAATGGAAGCTGTTGAAGAAGCGCTTGAACGCCGCCGCAGGCAACAACCTGAATACGAGCATTTCTTCAAGGAAGATCGACTAGAAGGGTTTTTCGTCAAGAACCTAGAGAACGTTCAAGGTGATGAACGTGACGTAATAATACTTGGCCTCGGTTATGGTTATGACTATCAGGGTCAAATAACGATGAACTTTGGGCCTGTGAACAAGGCTGGCGGAGAGCGACGACTGAATGTTGCAGTTACACGTGCTAGAGAAAGGATAATCCTCGTCACTTCCATTAAATCCTCCGATATTGACATAGAATCAGTCAAATCAGAAGGCACAATTATTCTGCATAACTATCTTGAATATTCTGAAAAGGGTCCAGAAGCATTAAAATTGCCTAAGCCAAAAGCAGGCGAATTCGAGTCCCCCATTGAAGAAGACGTGGCAATGGTAATCCAACGCATTGGCTACAATGTCGTCCCCAAAGTGGGGTATAGCGGTTGTCCCATCGATATGGGAGTGATTGATCCAAATAATTCTGGAGACTACCTTTTAGGAATAGAATTTGACGGCGCAACATACCAGTATAGTAATAGTGCAAGGGACAGAGATAGACTCAGGGAGCAAGTGCTCAAACAGCTAGCATGGAGGATTCATCGCATATGGTCGCCAGCGTGGGTCGCGAGAAGAGATTCCGAAATCAGACGACTAGCTGATGCCTTAGAAGAAGCTCATAAGTTCCAGCTAGAAAAGGAAGTCCCAAGCACGGATCTTGATTCAGAAGAGCACAACGATGACTCAGCACAAGAAGTCGATGTTCAAAAGGTTCAATTTGCAGGTATCGAAAAGATCGGTGTTCCTTACAAAGTGCACGCGCTTAAAGCAGAATTTAACCCGTATGTGAGGGTTCCATCCTCTCGACATGGATGGGTAGTTCAAGCCAACGAGTTTCACTTTCAAGAGAATCGTCAACTGCAAAGTCGCCTCTTGGAAGAGCTTGTCCAGGAAGAGGGTCCAATTCATTTTGACTATGCAGTTAAAAGATTAGTGTCCGCATGGGGACTAAAGCGAAGGAGTCGCAGAATCGTTCAAGCTGTGAGAGAAGCGCTTAATCTCTTAATCTTAAATCGGAAGGTTATCGTTAAGGGTAGTTTCCTTTGGCCACCAGAACTCCAGGATGTCCAAGCACGCGTTCCAGTTCCTGGGGTCCCAGAATCAAAAAGAAAACTTGAATACATTCCACCTGAGGAAATCGAAAACGCCATGAAAACCGTCGCTCAATATGCCTTAGGCATAAGCACTGAATCGCTGATAGTTGAGACTGCAAAAGTTTTTGGTTTCAACCACGCCGGGGAAAAGAGCAGAAAAAGGTTTTCCGATATATACAAGAGACTACTATGGGAAAAGAAGCTCATTTGTACTAATGACTTGGTCACTGTTGTTTGACTTGTGCGCGCAGATTTGCACTGTTCGGAAAGCTGGTTCCAGCAGACCCATTCCAATTTGAGGTTGCACTCTGGTGCTCGGAAAAGACTATAGCCCCTTATATAAAGCGTGAAATACAGGTTGACTTTGTCAATTAAGCGGGCGTCTACTGCCGCCGTACAGGTGTTGGTTTTCTGTCTTGTGGGTCTTTGGCTCGCAGGGGTTCGAATCCCTTTCCCGGAGCCACTTATTCCTACAGTTTTCTGAGCTTATTTTGACAGAAGGCGCCTGTTTTAGCCTTATTGATAACGCCTTCACAATTAACTACAATTTTGGGGTAAATTTTTACTAGTAAAGAATTTTTGCAAAAGAGGCAACGGAAACCTGTGGGGGCTAGTTTGCCGCGCGCATTTTTATAGAATATGACCTAATTGAGGCCACGTTGGGGCTGCTGGTATTTGAACCATGAAATTTTAA
>CAZXCX010000193.1:0-2484 GCA_964639375.1 uncultured Candidatus Bathyarchaeia archaeon | reverse complement strand
TGAAAGCGGTAGGCGCAGATTTAGGCGTAGCCTTCGATGGCGATGCTGACCGGTCAATTTTCATTGATGAAAACGGGGAGATTTACTGGGGAGACAAGACTTTTGCGCTGATTGCAAAATACTTTTTGAGGGAAAATCCTCACGCAAAAATAGTTACTCCCGTTAGCTCTTCAACACTTATCAAGGACGTTGCAGACGCGAATAAAGGCGAAATTGTATGGACCAAAGTGGGAAGCGTGACTGTTTCGCAAACAATGAAAAAATTGAAAGCTAAATTGGGCGGAGAAGAAAACGGTGGAGTCTTTTACGGTCCTCATCAATCAGTGCGCGACGGAGCCATGACCACAGCCTTAATCTTGGAGATAATGGCCAAAACTGGGGAAAAACTTTCAACGCTCATCGCGGAGCAACCGCGATATTTTATTGAAAAGGGAAAGGTTGAATGCTCAGAGGACAAAAAAGAAAAGGTGCTCGAAAAACTGCTGGAACAGGTGAAAGGCTTAAACATAAGCACCATTGACGGAGTGAAAATATGGTTCGAAGACAAAAGCGCCATCTTAGTGAGACCCAGCGGAACTGAACCTATTTACAGGTTATACGCGGAAGCAAAAAACCAAGAAAAAGCATTAAAACTAGTCGAAGACTACAGTTCAAAACTTAAAAAAATCCTCGAAACTATTTAACAGTGAAAAGCGAATTTGAAGGTAAAATGGAGAATACTTATTCATGCCTGCAATTCTACGCGTGAAACCTGAAGAAATAGACACAATTGAAAAACGCGGAAAATACACAGTAAGTGTTGTAGGATGCGGGCAAATAGGCGTTTTTTACGTTACTGCCTTCGCTGAAGCAGGTTACAAAGTCATATGTACAGATGCAGATCAAAGCTTAGTAAAAGCCTTGGCAAAAGGAAAAACACCCTTCGCTGAGCGCGAAGCAGAATCTAAATTGAAGCGCTTTGCGAGAAAAGGGCAATTAAGCGCCACAAGCGATTTGAAAAGTGCAGTTTCACAGAGTGACATAATTATCATAACGATTACGGCGAAAATTGACGACAAGAAAAGCCCTGATTATGCGGAAGCAGAAAACAGTTGTAAACAAATCGGGGCAGCACTCCGTCGAGACACACTAATAATTTATGCAGGCATAGCTGGATTTGGTTTCACCGAAGGAGTTATTAAAGAAACTCTTGAGAACGCGTCAGGACTCAGAGTGAGTGAAGACTTCGGTCTAGTCTACAACCCCATCCATATTTCAAACAGACAAACCACGGGAACAATTAGCAACCAAGAGTTAAAGGTTGCCGCGATAGATAAAACAAGCCTAGATACGGCTTCAACAGTTCTAGGGACAATAACAGAAAAAGGTGTAAAAAAAATATTTGGTATAAAGACAGCAGAGGCAGCTACACTTTTCACAGTTGCAAAAAGAGATGCAAATGTAGCTTTAGCCAACGAGTTGGTTATTTTCTGCGAAAACGCAGGCCTAGATTACTTTGAAATTTTAGAGCTCTTAGACCCAGACCTGCAGGAAACGTATTTCTCTCCAACGATTGCAGAAGAAGATAGCAGGGACGGAACATACCTCTTGCTTGAAAGCGCAGAGAATCTGACCACTAAGCTTCGGCTACCCGCGCTTGCTAGGCAGATAAATGAAAAAATGGTTAGACACGCGGTCAATCTAACCCAAGATGCACTGAGAAGTTGCGGAAAGACGTTGAGAAGAGCGAGAGTTGCTCTGATAGGCGCAGCGAAGCCAAAAACAGCAGCCGCGACATTTGTTCAAATGCTGGAAAAAAAAGGCGCGAAAGCAAGTCTCTACGACCCATCGCTTTCAAAAAATGAAATAGCAGATATGGCACGCGTGCTCAAAAGAAGCTTGAACGAGGCGGCAGAAGGCACAGACTGCATAGTGATATTGAGTGAACAGGACCAGTTTAAACGCCTAAATCTTAAGAAGTTGCGCGCTGTAATGAAAACGCCAGCGGCAATCGTTGATTTGACAGGGATGATTGAACCTCCAAAAGTTGAAAAAGAAGGTTTCATATATCGTGGTTTAGGAAGAGGAGCGGGAAGGAAATGAAAAAGCTTGGCGTTGCAGTAATAGGAGTAGGAGGTTGGGGAAAAAACCACGTAAGAGTCTACAAAGAACTGGCTTCCACTGAACTCGTGGCTGTTTGTGATGTGAATGCTGAAAGAGCGAAAGAGGTAGCCAGCGAGTTTGGCGTTAAAGCTTACACAAACAGCACGCGCATGTTGAAAAACAAGGAAATCGAAGCGGTAAGCGTATGCACTTGGTCAACTAAACTCGCTGGAGAAGCCCTCAAAGCCCTAAAAGCAGGAAAACACGTTTTAGTTGAGAAACCCATGGCCACCAACACGAAGCAAGCAGAAAAACTTCTAGAAACCGCTGAACAAAACGATTTGCATTTGACAGTGGGCTTTTTGATGCGGTTTATCCCAGGACTGCAGCACATTCGAGAGG
>CAZXCX010000192.1:0-2494 GCA_964639375.1 uncultured Candidatus Bathyarchaeia archaeon | reverse complement strand
TTGTGTTTTGTTGACTGGACCAAGAAACGTAGGTTCCATCGAATTGGTCTTGAGGTGGTGGAGGCAGTTCTTGTGCTTTAACTGGGTTTAGTATGCTTATTGAGAAGATAATTGTTAGAATCAGCATAGCTGATTGTAAACTTCGTTTTCGTTTTTTCAATTATTTTCGCCAAACATACCTTTATTACTCTTAGCAATAAAAATATGCTTCAGAGCATACGGGTTGTATAACACGCTCATTAATAAACGGTTTTGTCAGGTCTAAATCGGATTCAGATTCATGCAAAGATTCGTCGTTTCTTATTTCGTTTTCAAAATATCAGCAATTTGTAGTATCGCGACCAGCGCACGCTTCTAATCCCATCAAACTTATCCTAAGACATGCAAGAAACTCCAGCGGCATAACATATCATACCTGACCAAAAGCGTCGAGCTCTCGAGTAAATAGCGAAAACACGAGTAAAACCTAACCGTTTCAATCGCAATTCAGCTAGTTTTCACTCGTAAATTGATAGTATACATGAAAAGTTTAAACTTCAGTTTGAAGTTATCCTAAGCTACTAACGTTTTATGCGCAGTCACACTGTGTCTTTTTTCCGTTCTGGAACAGGTACACGTCGCCTATGAACGAGGTGGCACCGTTATCGCAAACAAGCGCTGAACTTTCAGGTATAGCGTATATTGTCTCTTCTTTTGACAGCCGCTTCAGTTCGCTGTCTTTGGAGGGTTTGTAGTGAACTTTGATGGTGAGGTCCACTAGCCCAAGTCCTGTGATTATTTTGATCGCACGTTTGTTCCTGTAGGTAACTAGGCATTTTTTGCAAAGCGCCAGCGCGCCTGCACTTCTTCCAACAAGAACCTTATCATATCTGCGCAGTAAACTGTCAACACTCTTATTTTTCAGGCGTTCAACCAAAACGCTTGTAAGCCCGCCTGGCAAGTATACCAAATCGGAACACGCTACTTTCGCCGCAATCGCTTCAAATGAGTCAGAATACTCTGCAAAATCAATGGTGCTTGCGCCGAGACTTCTGAAATAGTCAAACAGGCGCTTCCTGCGTTTATACGCTTTGTCGAATGATGCCCTTGCCCAAGGAACGACCACAACACGAGGTGCTCCTCCTGCGTCGCGGAAGGCAATTTCATTGATTTCTCTCGCATCTCTTTTAACTATGTTTTCTCCGCCCAGAAAGTACATTTTTTCCATATACATGATGTAGGCGCCGGAATACTTTAAGGCACCTGTCTCTTCATGCTTTTTCTTCTATAAGAGTCAAGTATTTTTTCAGCATCGGCAGTGAAGCCTCGTCCAGTGAGTAAATCGTCCTTAATCCTTCGTTTGCCTGCAGTACGAATTCCGTCTTTTTCAAGGATTTCATTTGCCACGTCAACGCCTGCGACGTTATCGAAACCTCGTAAGCCAATTCGCCGTGCGACACCTGCTTCTTGTTCAACAACGCTTCCAAGATTTTTTTTACTGTCTTGTGCCGCATCAAAGAAATCATCATCATTTCCTTCTTCGAGAACTTCTTAGATAGGAAATACCTCTTGTAGCGGCCGTCACGAACAAACGACACCAGCCCTGCTTTGACGAGAACTCCCAAGTGATACTGCGCTAGGCCCACTGGAAGACTTAAGCTGGTGCATATTCCCCTGAACTGGATTCCAGGGTTATCCTTGACAAAATTGTAGATTTGCGTGCGAGTGCAGTTGTTAAAAGGCGACTGGCCCGCAGCGCTAACATCAACGCTGAAGGATGTGGGCAAAGCCAGCAAAAAGTATTGGTCGGTTGAGATTGCCCGCAAGCTGGGAATGCCCGAGTAAACTTGGAGTAGGCAAGGCGACGTTGTTGTAACGCTAAAGGTGAAGCTCTTCTGCTGGTGCAGCAACGCCGCGAAAGAAACTATAATTATTGAGGCCAGGACAAACGCGATGATAGCCCTCTTCAGCGTCAACTGCATCATTCTTCGCCTTGACAGTGTTAGCGTTTCTAGTTTTTAACAGTATTTGTAAACGATTGTACTAGTAGAAAGCGAGTTTGACGGGAAACAAATAACGCTTATTAACTTTGGACGAAGAGTAGCCACATGAAAATGGTTCCAACTCTTCGAAATAAAACAAAAGCCAGAAGCGCGCCCAAGAAATACACGCACACAAACAAGCCAGATATGCCTAGTGATTGTGCTTTTTGAAGTAGACCAGAAGACCTATGCCAATAACAGCTAGGGAGGCTACAGTTGCGGCGACTGATGTTGTTGGGAAAGGCTCTGGCTCTGGTTCTTCGGCTATGTTGAAGTAAATTGTTTCTGAAGCACCAACGTTTCCAACAGTATCTTGAGCATAGACTGTAACGTTATACTCTCCGGGAGACAAGTCAGTTAGCGTTGTGTTCCCATCAACGGTCACGTTATCCTGTCCATCAAGACTGTAAGCGATATGCGAAACCGGCTCGTTCACAGTGAAATTCAACGGCACATCAAACGATTCGTAGGTT
>CAZXCX010000191.1:0-2508 GCA_964639375.1 uncultured Candidatus Bathyarchaeia archaeon | reverse complement strand
CTTCACAGTCAAGGCAACGTCTTTACCTTGACAATCCTCTTCCCTTTTCTTTTGGCCATCACGATTTCTTTTCAGTTTTCCGCTCCAAACGGTGCGCTAGGATGAGTACTGGAACCATTCCAAACTAGGAATAATTAAATTGTAATTCCCAAATCCAAACGTGTGCGCTTACACGCGTGCGTTTGCATTCGGACGGTCGGTAACTCTCGGTCGGAATGTAATGAACTCACAAACCCAAAAAAAGAAACGAAAGAGTCAAGACCCAGCAAGTTTACTACATCTTTGGAATCATGCAGATTGACCCTAAAGCAAAGTAGTAGCCCTCTCTAAGCTAAGGATTAGCTTTTGGAGGCAAATCTTATTTGCTTAAAGGTACATATTTGCTGGTGACGTCTTGTTTTGTGGTGTCTCTTGGGCAGCTAATCTGCTGAACAAGCTTGCGTTGTCTTTTTCTCCGTGGTGTTGGAGAACCATTACTCAGATCTGAGTAATTTAGGGGGATACCCTGTGGAGCTTAAGCTGTTGAAGAGGCGGGCGGAGATGTTGGATGCAGTTAGTACGGGTCTTCATCCTTCGGCTGTGGTTGGGCAGTTAGCTGAGAAGCACGGTGTTTCTGAAACGGGCGGGGTGGGATTTGAACCCACGACCCCCACCTTAGGAGGGTGATGCTCTATCCGTACTGAGCTTCGGTAAAGAGTCAAATCAGGCTCTCTTTACCCGCCCTTATTTCCCGCCCAGCACCTTTCTAAGATTGTTGGGTGTTATAACCCTAACGTTTGAATTTCCCAATATTTGCGAGTATTTTTCTCTGTACTTTCGTGTAGTCACGATGAGCACTAATTTGTAATCCAGTTTGAGGTAATTGTCGATTTTTTGTTGCAGTTCTTTTGCTCTTTGTTCTACGTCATGCCAAAAAGTGCACTCAACAATTACTGCATTGAAGGTAAAGTCTGGGAAGTAGAACTTGTCGCCGCATTTCAAAAGCGGTTCATATTCAAACCTGATGCCGATGTCAGTAAGAATTTTGGCAACTTCCAATTCTAACAAGTTTCTATATTTTCTCCCTTGGTATTCATGTTTGTATTTCAAAGATTGCTTTATTCTATTATATTGCATTTGATGATACTCCTGTGGGTTCTCAATTTTCATCATCGCATGCCATTTTCGCGCTCCAATCTGTCCTCCTGTAGATTTCCATAAGGCGCTTTGCTTTCTATATTTGGGGTCAAGGAACCCATGGTTGCGTTGCTTTGTCCTGAGACCGCCTAATTTCCGACCCCAATTATCCTCCTTCATTTCGATTATGAATTTTTCAAAAGTTATGCATTCGGCGCAAATTTCAACTATCTTGTTGAAAACATTCTGTGGCATTGACCATTTCTCATCACGCCACTCTCGCAGAGTTGTGTAACCTGTACCTAGTTTGTGCGCAAATTCTCTCCATGTGAGCCCAAGAGATGACTTTGCGAAGAGCAGTAGTTCTCTTTGCTTTCCTTTGTTGAATATGCACCTCATAGCGCGTCAATTTTGAAAAGGTCTTTCATCAACTTAAAATTATGGCTGGAAAACGTGCTGAGCTACCCGCCCCTGTTTCATTTCCAATAAAGTAGCTGGATTCTTTAAGTTTTAGGTCAATGAGCAAACTCTTACGCACGAGTTTACTCGGCACTGGAAACTGGAAAGGTAGAGTTCAAGTTTTTATTGGCAGTTCATAAGTCTTTTAGCATTATTTCAGTAAGATAATACGTGCTGGTGAACAATGCAGTGAAGGCGTTACCCAAGAAGCGCAAGCACCAAATGACACGAAACCTAAGCGTTAACATATCAAAAGCCAGCATGCTCAAGTACCAAGCTTTATGGTACTCAAGCTTCATTGCCGTGTACATATGGTTCCTGTATTGGGTAGCCTACGACTTTTTCGTCTGGCACAAACCAATTTCCGAAGTAACCCCAGTGAATTACGTCGGGTCAATTGCAGCAATAGCGTTCATCTGGGCAGGAACTAAAATTTTGAAGCCCAACCGAATCAAAGCGGCAAGTCCGCAACAGAAACTACTGCCACAAAAACCGACACCACAACCGCCACCACAACAACCGCCGCAAAAAACCATCCCCGCCGCCCCCGCCAATTCCACATGCACTCACTATCTCGGGTATTTGAACCAGCGTCAGAAGTCACAGGAAATACCTGCAGAATGTCTGACATGCGAAAACGTAATCCAATGTTTTTCTTCCCAAAATAAATAGCTCTTGAATGGCGCAGCCAAAACACTCACAATGTGCTGCCCCGTTTATGCTTTTCTGTTTTATCACCGTTTACTCCGCAGCCTACGCGGCGGCGTCTGCAATCCATGCAAAAACCTTAAACTACACTAAGCGTGAAGTGTAGTGATCGGTGCGGGGGTACCCGAGCCAGGTCTAAATAGGCGGCCAGATACAGTAGCCTAAGACAGGGGGGAGGACTTAAGATCCTCTGGCGTAGGCCTTCGTGGGTTCAAGTCCCACCCT
>CAZXCX010000190.1:0-2514 GCA_964639375.1 uncultured Candidatus Bathyarchaeia archaeon | reverse complement strand
CGTAGTATTCAGGTGAGGGCATGCCGGGGCGGCTTTTGAATTCGCCGTGAAACTGTGAAGCAAAGAAGAAATAGCTATCAGGCAACTCCAATATTTCCATTCTTCTACCGTCTGCGCTCTTGCCAGAAAAGCATAAGCCATTTTCCTTCAGAATCTTCAGGTAGTCAAGGTTGACTTCGAATCTGTGGCGGTGGCGCTCGTAAATTTCCTTGCGCTTATACAAGCTGTACGCCATAGTGCCTGGTTCCAGTATCACTTTATGAGAGCCTAACCTCATGGTAGCGCCTTTGTATTTCACTCCGCGTTGTTCTGGCATAAGAGCGATGACTGGATGCGGCGAATTCGGGTTAATCTCAACGCTGTTCGCATCTTTTAAGCCGCAGACGTTTCGGGCGAACTCGATAACTGCCAACTGAAAACCGTAGCATATTCCAAGAAAAGGTATCTCATTCTCTCTTGCAAACTTTATAGCTGCTATTTTTCCTTCGGTGCCTCTGGGGCCGAAGCCGTAAGGAACGAATACGCCATCAAAGTTTTCAAGGTCCTTGACGCATTGTGGGTCCTGCTCAAACTTCTCTGCCTCCAAGTAGGTGATGCACACTCGTGTTTTGCAGGCTGCTCCGCTGTGACGCAACGCCTCGTTCATGCTCACATAGCTGTCTGTCAACCCAGCATACTTGCCTATCAGTGCTATCTTGACTTCATGCTCAGGGTTTAGCACTGCATTCACAAACTGTTGCCACTTCTGCAAGTCCTGAGCGGTGTATGTGTAACCAAGTCTCTTGCAGATGAAGTCGCCCATGCCTTGCTTGTTAAGAATAAGGGGAACTTGATACACGGACTCGACGTTGTAGGAGCAGAAGACCGCGCTTTCTGGAATTGTTCCGAACAGCGCTATCTTTCGCAGGGCTTCAGCGTCAATCATCTTGGGACTTCGGGCGACGATTATGTCTGGTTGAATGCCGATGCGTCTTAGCTCGTTGACACTGTGCTGTAAGGGTTTAGTCTTCAGTTCGTTAGTAACATCTAAAACTGGGACCAAGGCAACGTGCACGTAGAGAGTATTCTCGAATCCTTCTTCTAGCCGCATTTGACGTATAGCTTCTAAGAAAGGCAGCCCTTCTATGTCGCCTACCGTACCGCCCACTTCTGTTAAGATTACATCAGCGTTGGAGGTTTTCGCCACGGTTTTTATGCGATGTTTGATTTCGTTAGTTACGTGTGGCACGATTTGGACGCAACGCCCCAAAAAGTCACCGCGTCGTTCTTTCTCAATTATCGCTTTGTACACGAGACCTGTGGTAACGTTGTTTTCTTGTTTTAGGCTTAAGTCCAAAAAACGTTCGTACCACCCTAAATCAAGGTCGGTTTCGCCGCCGTCGTCTGTAACGAAGACTTCGCCGTGCATGTAGGGGTTCATGGTTCCCGCGTCAACATTCACGTAGGGGTCGATTTTTACAACCGAAGGCTTCAGCCCCCGTATTTGAAGCATCTTGCCTATAGAAGAAGTTACAATACCTTTACCAACCGAACTTAACACACCGCCGGTAACAAAAATGTACTTAACCATGCCGGTTCCTCGTAATAACCTACACCTTTCCACGACAATTAATATAACTTTTTTGTGCGCCAAAAACTAAACAGTACGCCAAATAAGTTTTCAGTGTTTAGCGAGTTGAACATGGAAAAATGCGCCTGAAGCCTAACGCCTGCGATTCCACATAACTGCACGCGCAATGAACCAAACGCCGAAGAGAATTAGGATAATTTCCCACCAAGGTATGCGTATATTAAAAGTCTCAGACAACAGAAAGCTAAACCCGATGAAAACAATTACTATGCCGATAATCAAGGTTGCAAGTGCTCCGCTTCTTCTGTGAAAACCGTAATATTCGCCTTCATACCGTCGGTGTCCCCAGTAAGATCTGCCTTTGGCGCTCGTGCCGTAAAGAGTAGCGCCGCAGTTAACACAAACCGTGGCGCCTTCAGCATTATTAGTGCCACATTTAGTGCAGTAAACCATGCTTCTCCCTTTTTGATTATTCTTACGAGTCTGCTCATAAGACTTTTGGTGCACGCGAACTGTTGAGTTATTTGTTGACGGCGTTGCGTGCGCTCTAGCGCGTGGAAAAGAGTATAAGAGGAATATCTTCCGTTGATTGCTTCGTGCGATTTGTGAATGCATAGGTTTTATACTTTTACTTATACTCTGCAGACTTATATCAGCAAAACCACGCGCCTTGGAAGGCTTGCGAATGTATTGTTAGCTGTTACTTTTTTTCTCTGATTTGGGTACTCCTATCCATCTTGGAGTTCTATTCATGTATTCCCGATAGGCGGCACCGTAATGCCCAAGGCACTGGGCTTCTTCGATCTTTACGGAATACGGACGAGTTACTCCAACTATGCATATGATGGTAAACAGCAGGAAAACCCATGAAGTTGAAATTATGCTCACGCCCAAAAGAAGCAAAACCATAGTTACATACATAGGATGTCTAGAATAACGATAAA
>CAZXCX010000189.1:0-2545 GCA_964639375.1 uncultured Candidatus Bathyarchaeia archaeon | reverse complement strand
GCGCCATCATTTCATTTTTTGCAGAACAATATGGAAGCGCTAATTTATAGTGTTAGTTGTGTGGCTTGCTTGGTTTTCATGGTTCTCTGTTGTGCTCGGGAAAGACTATAGCCCCCTTATATAAAGCACCAACATAGATTGAGAAGTGTACTTTTTCCTATAGACCTTGACGTCGATTATAGAAGAATACAAAAGGGCACAAGCGTTATTTGCCAATCTTTCAATAATAGATTTTGTAAACTGATTATACACGTGAGAGGTATATAGGGTGCTACCTGATTATCCAGAAACAAAAAGGCATCTGCAAAAAGAGTTCGTGGCTGCCATACGAAAGGAAACCAAGAAAGACCCTTTTATTTCAATGATTCATTTTCGCGAAAGCTATGAGGGTAATTCATTTAGATTTACTACTGATGATGGATTTTCTCAGACAGGTGGATACAAAGAAATATCCACTAAATTCGAAATTTCAAAAGATGAGATTGTGAAAAAAGGGCCAGATGCTTATTTTTCAAGGATCCCGCAAATTGCTAAAGATTGGATAGCACTGCAGTCACGGCTTCTGTTTCAGAAAATGGACGAGGTTACCAAGAAGACAGGCAATATAGTTGATGCCAAATCAAAACCGCTTTCTCCTGAGTTAATATTGGCTGCACTAGATAAGATTGCAATTAGCTTTGATGAGTTCGGCAATGCAAATCTTCCCGCTATAGTTGTGCATCCTGATAAACTTGAAAAAATGAAGAAAGAATTCCAGAAGTATGAATCAGACCCTCTTTTCATGACAAAATACAAGCTAATGTATAAGTTAATAATTGACAAAAAGAGGCAAGAGTGGCTTGATAGAGAGAGCGATAGAAAACTGGTTGACTAACACAAATGAGCGAGGATACGAAATCCCTTTTTGTCAATATTTGATTTCAGAAGGATATACAATCCTTGGAATCTCATTCCATGGTCAAGTAGAACAAGGTAAGGACATAATTGCTCTCAATAAGAAAGGTACTCCTTGCGCGTTTCAGCTTAAATCTGGTAACATCAATCAAAATGTTTGGAACAAGATTAAGCCCGAAATTGATGACTTATTAGAGATACCAATTAAACATCCTAAGATAGGCAAGCAGTCAAAACGCGAATGTTTTCTTGTCACTAATGGAATAATCAATGACAAGTTGAAAAAAGATATAGTGGATAGAAATGTAGGCTTAAGAAAAAGAAAATTGCCAGAACTTAAAATATACGATGGACTAGAACTTGTAGGCAAGTTCATTCGCGTTAACGGGGAATTCCTTCCAACAAAACCGCCTGATTTGAAAGTATTTCTTGAGTTACTTATGTCTGACGGATATGAATTGCCCGATAAGCCACAACTGTCACGTTTCTTGGAATCTGTGTTATTCACCAAGAAAGAAACTGAACCACAGCTTAGGCGAAAGATTGCCAGCAGCATTCTACTAAACCAATACGTAATGGAACCATATGAATCCAAAAATAATCATATAGCGCTAATTGAGGGCTGGGTTATTCTTTATAGTTATGTACTTTGCATAGTAGAAAAATACCAATTGAACGAGCGCAACTGGGCTCAATCCCTAAATATAGTGATGGATAAAATTAATTACCAGTTGAGTGCCCTTAAAGAAGAATTCTTTTCGAGAACAATTTATCTAGAAGGAACGTGGGACGGTGCTTTGTTTTACAAGTCACGATTAACCATAGTATTGGGTTGGTTAGCGGCATTTGAGCTGTATATGAAGAGCACCAAAAATAATTACACTATAGACCCTCGAGTTTACGATTCTATAAAGAAATTCTATGGGTCGGATACATGGTTTTGGGGGGAGTCGGCCACTCCTTTGTTTATAATGATGAGCAAATTGGCAAACGCGTCAGATGATACTGTTTTGGCAAATAAAATTATATGCGATTTGATAATTGACATACTTTTCAAGAATGGTTTTCAAGAAGAAAGCGCTTTGCCTGCTCCCTACTATTCTGTAAAAGAAGCCTTAAATCATTTTTATGGACCTCCAGATGAAAAACTAGATTTGAATTCTTTTTCAGGTGTATCGTATACTCTAGCCGTTTTGGTTGATACTCTAGTTCGAAGAAACAGGCGAGATTTATTGAACGAAGTTTGGAAAGGAATAACTAAGATTCACAATTCCGAGTTTTCACCTAAAGATTCATGGGCAATGTTCAGGTGGCATTGCGATGAAGGTGAGGAAATTGGATTTACTTTTGATAGACCTCAAAGCTGGAAAGAACTTCAGAAAGCCGCTGGGGATATTGACAATGTGGACCTGCCAAAAAGCTTGGCAAACCCTTTTTGTTATTATTTTTTAATTTGTTATCCACACCGGCTGAATAAACACACAGGCAAATTAATGGATTCATTAATTCTTAAAGCAGTTGATTGCGTCTAGAGCTTCATTTGTAGAATGTTTTTATGGTTACATTTTTCTACTTGAATTCGCGATATAAAATGTGAAACAATTGTTTATTCTCTAAAAGGTCAGGATATAGTTATGGTTGAAAATGTGAA
>CAZXCX010000188.1:0-2552 GCA_964639375.1 uncultured Candidatus Bathyarchaeia archaeon | reverse complement strand
AGTACATGAGCGACATTGAGAGGATAAGCTTGAAACGGTAAACCTTTTAATATTGGCTTGAGAATGTTGAAGGCACATTTGGAGGATAAACTTGTCTTCGAAAGCGAAAGGGAAACACGTACGCGATAAATGGCGAGGCAAAGCATGGTACATGGTAGTAGCGCCTCCTTTCTTTGGAAACGTTGAATTAGGCACAGTGCCAGCAGAAGAGCCAGAACAGCTTATCGGAAGAGTTGTCGAAGCCACACTTTATGACATCACCAGCGACTTTTCCCACCAAAATTTGAAGATGTTCTTCCAAATAAGCGAAATTGAGGGAAAAACCGCCCGCACACTATTCAAAGGTCACGAATACTCCCGTGACTATTTACGAAGTTTAGTGAGGAGAAGAACAACAAAAGTTGATGGGCTTTTCAATCTAATCACAAAAGACGGATATAAAATGAGAGTGGCAGTGTCAGCCCTCACGCTTTCGCGAATCAGGACATCCCAAGAAAAAATCATCCGCAGTATGATGGATAAAACTGTTAAGGAAAAAGCCGCCGCACTGACACTGGATCAGTTTGTCCAAGAAATGGTCCTTGGAAAAATAGCTTCAGACGTTTACAATGAAGCAAAGAAAGTGGCGCCTCTCAGACATGTGGGCATCAGAAAATCAAAACTGATAGCTCAACCCGCTCAGGTACCAGTGCAAGAAGTCAAGCAGACTCAATAGACCAGAGAGCTTTTCCGACCCCCGTTAGATTCAACTTTTTCACCATCCTTATTGCGTTTCTTAATGCGAAATGTCTTTAGAGGCGAGTTAGCTTACAGAAGTGCATAAGGAAGTGACTGGTTGACTACGCATGCGGGTGTTCATGAAAAAGGAAAATTCTCTGTTTCAGACCTTTTAAGCAATACCAAGAAAAACGATAATTACGAAAAGGCTGGAGCTCTAGCCCTTTTCATTGGCGTGGCTCGCGGCGAAACTCTGGAAGGAGAAAAAGTTCAGAAGCTTACGCTGGAAGCGTATGAAGAAAAAGCCAACGAGGTTCTCGCTAAAATTTGCGATGACTTGTCTAAGAAGTCAGGCATAGTCGACGTTCAAATTCACCATTTACTCGGCGAGTTCAATGTCGGAGAAGACCTCGTATACGTTTTGGTCGCTGGTTCCCACCGAACGGATGTTTTTCCAGTTTTACGGGAAGCAGTGGAGAGGTACAAAAATGAGGCGCCTGTGTTCAAAAAAGAACAGATTATTGACGCGAAAGGTTCAGCAACTGAATACTGGGTTTCAGAAAAGGAGAAGCAACGGCCATAATGTAGGCGTATTCTGTCAAATATTTTGAACGCGCTCGGGCTTAGACGAAAGCTTCTTGAAGATTTTTGCGCATATAGGTCTTCAGCGTGAAGGCAATGATCACAGCTTTAGCGGGTGGAGTAGGAGCCGCCAAGTTTCTTACGGGACTCGTGAAACTCGTTAACGAAAAAGACCTATCAATAATTGTGAACACCGGTGATGACATTGAAATGTTTGGTTTACACATATCCCCAGACATTGACATAGTTGCATACACTTTGGCAGGAATTGTCGATGAAGAAAAGGGGTGGGGAATCAGAGGAGACACCTTCCACTGCCTTGAAGCGCTTAGAAGATTTAACCGTGAAGTATGGTTCAACCTTGGCGATAAGGACCTTGCTACGCACATTTTAAGAACAAACCTGCTGAAAAATGGCCTCAGGCTGTCCGAGGTTACCGCGCATATCAACCATGCGTTAGGACTTAACGTGAAAATCTTGCCCATGACAGATGATAAATTTGAAACCAGAATTATAACTGAAATGGGCTCTGTTCACTTTCAGGAGTATCTGGTCAAGAGAGAAGCAAAAGACGAAGTGCTAGGCGTCGAGTTTCTCGGCGCTGACAACGCAAATCCTGCACCTGGAGTCATAGAATCAATCAGGGAAGCCAAGTTAGTGATAATCTGCCCAAGCAACCCAATAGTCAGCATAGGCACGATCCTCGCCGTGAAGGGAGTCAGAGACGCTTTACGTCACACAGACGCAGAAAGAGTGGCAATAAGCCCGATAATTGCTGGCGCTCCAGTCAAAGGTCCAGCGGACAAGTTGTTGCGAGGCTTAGGGTTTGAGGTTTCCGCGTATTCGGTGGCTAAACTCTACTCGGATTTCCTAGACACGTTTATTCTCGACTCAGCTGATTCTGCAGAGAAGGATAAAATAGAGAAACTTGGAAACGAAGTGAAAGTTACAAACACTTTAATGAAAAACTTGGAAACCAAAATTGCGCTGGCAAAGACCGTTCTAGAAAGCTGATGTCAAAGGCAGCTTAATTTCTGAATGAGAGGCTATATATTAGCGTAATCTCTGCTGGTCTCTATTACTCATGCAAATTAGCCAATGTTAAGAGGAAACATGCAATGAGAGGCTTCAATATTATCACCGCATTTAAGAGAAGGGTTATATGTTCACAATATCAAATAGTGATTAAAGGAGATGTGACCCATGGAAAGAAGAAGCTACAATTGGTTTGAAAAACGCCGCAAAACAAAAGG
>CAZXCX010000187.1:0-2554 GCA_964639375.1 uncultured Candidatus Bathyarchaeia archaeon | reverse complement strand
TTCACGGACACGACGACTATGACGGCTGACGGTCCATTCCAGTACACGCTTTACGAGTTGAGCGGGCACAAATGGGTGAACCACGATGTGGAGACTGAAACGAGCGCTGGTATCGTGCCCTTCCGTTACCGCCGCAAAAACGTCGTTAACGCCACACAATGGTCTATCGGTTTGGAACTCGCTCTTCTAATTGATGACCCTTGGAAGATATTCATGACTACTGACCATCCGAACGGCGGTCCGTTTATCGCTTACCCGAAGATTATCGCTTGGCTCATCAGCAAGAAAGCTAGAATGGCGACGTTGAAGAAGACGCATCCAAAAGCCCAGAAAAGAAGCCTTCTTCCTTCGATAAAGCGTGAATTGAGCCTTTACGAAATCGCCGTGGTTACCCGGGCGGGGCAGGCGAAAGCCTTAGGCCTCAAAGGCAAGGGTCATCTTGGCGTAGGCGCTGACGCTGACGTTGCAATATACAACATTAATCCCGAGAAGATTGACATATCGCAGAAGTACAAGACTGTGCGCCGAGCTTTCAGTGATTCGGCTTATACTATCAAAGGCGGCAAAGTCGTTGCTAAAGACGGCAAAATACTGCAGCATGTTGACGGTTGCACCATGTGGCTTGACGTGAAAACTGCTGAACAGTTTAAGGTGGACGAAGAAATTAAAAGAAAGTTTAGAGAGTACTGGACAGTTGAATACGAAAACTATCCAGTGACAGATCATTATCTAAAGATTTCGAATCCAATAACTGTGAAGGCGAGCGTCTAAAAATGATAGTTCTAACTCCTCTGAGGAAATTTCAGTTTCCAGTGATTGCTGAATGCATAAACCCCGACGTTTTTCAAGGCAAGACGCTTAATAAGATAGCGGCTTTGACGTTGTTTGAAGGGAACAAGCAGAAGAAACTCCGCGACCTCTTTAAAATCGAAGAAACCACAGCTGAAAGCCCAAACATAACCATCAACGGCGATGCAAGTGAAGTTCGGAGAATAGGCATGGGCATGAAAGGCGGCGACATCGTCATTAACGGCAACGCTGGAATGCATTTAGGCTCTAAAATGGCGGGCGGCACGATAACCGTGCATGGTGACGCCAGCGGATGGGCAGGCGCCGAAATGAGAGGCGGCGTGATTGAAATTCACGGAAACGCAGGCGACTATTTGGCTTCATCATACCGCGGAAGCACCAAGGGCATGCACAAAGGCAAAATAATTGTTCACGGAAACGTTGGAAGCGACGTAGCCGTTTTCATGCACGGCGGCACAATCAAAATCTACGGCGACGCTGGGCAATTTTTGGGTTTTCGCATGAGTGGCGGCACAATCTACGTTGAAAAAAACGCTGAAACTCGAGTCGGAGCTTGCATGACGGGGGGCAAAATCGTGGTTTCTGGGTTTTTGGAAGAAGTGCTTCCAACTTTCACGATTGACGGTGTTAAGTCCAAAGTCAAAATTGAAGAAACCGAAAAAGTCAGCGGGCCGTTCTACGTGTTTCTCGGAGACCTTGCAGAAAAGGGCAACGGCAAACTCTTCGTTTCAAAAGGAAACAATCCTCACTTAAGTCAGTACGAAAAGTTCCTTTAAGGTGTGCGCCATGGACAACTCTTTAAGTGTAAATCGTCTGGCTTGGAAACTTGCAGAAACCCTGCTGGATAATCAGGATTTTTACGGCGTGAAAGCTTCAAAGACAAGTTCTGGCGCTACAATTGTTGATGCGGGAGTAAATGCGCCTGGCGGCTTTCAAGCAGGGCGGATTATCACTGAAATCTGCATGGGCGGTTGCGGAAAAGCGCACATAGGTTTCAAAAATTACGGTGACCTTGAACTTCCGTCTATAACTGTTTGCACTGATCAACCAGCAATAGCCACGTTGGGTTCCCAGTTTGCAGGCTGGCGCATAAAGGAAGGCGATTCTGTGGCTATAGGCTCTGGACCTGCGAGAGCTTTAGCGTTGAAACCCAAAGAAATCTATCAGGAATTAGCGTACAAGGATGAGTCTGACAGGGCTGTGCTGGTTCTGGAAACAGACAAGCCGCCGTCAAACGAGCTTATCGAAAAAGTTGTGAACGCTTGCCAGATTCCGCCTGAGAACCTACTGGTGATTTTTGCGCCGACGGCTAGCATTGCTGGTTCCACGCAGGTTACGGGCAGAATAGTTGAAACTGGGCTTCACAAACTCAGAACGCTCGGTTTGAATCCTCACGCTGTTCGCTACGCGCTGGGGTACGCGCCTATTCCGCCGCTTTGCAGGAAGTTTGAGGTGGCGATGGCGAGGACAAACGACGCTATACTCTACGGGGGAACAGTGTACTACACGGTTGAGTACGACGACGAAGAGGCTCTGAAGAAAATCCTCCAGCAAGCCCCGTCTAGGGCATCCAAAGACTATGGCAAACCATTCCTGCAGATCTTCAAAGAAGCAGACCGTGACTTTTACAAGATAGACCACAACTTGTTTGCGCCGTCAACACTGATAATAAACAACGCGAAAACTGGTAGAGTCTTCAAAGCTGGAGAAGCCAATCCTAAAGTGCTGTTGCAGTCTTTGGGTT
>CAZXCX010000186.1:0-2561 GCA_964639375.1 uncultured Candidatus Bathyarchaeia archaeon | reverse complement strand
CTGAGGGCGAAGCTGAAGACCGAGTTGTCGCCGGTTCAAACCTGGCCCTCGGCACCACAATGTTAAATTGGCACAAGCCCGCGCGCTAGTTTTCCAAAACCCATCGCTGGGCTCCAATTTCAGAGATGTTATTGTAATGTTAGTTCCGCTTGAACAGGTTAGCCCTATTCTGCTGCAGAGGTAACTTGCTCTACCTCATCCTCTCTGTTAATTTGTGCAGACTCTATATGCCGAGATATTTTTGTAACCGCACATTCGTCACCTGCCCACCACATGCATTTTTCAAGGTGACATCCAATTGCATATCCATCTTTAAACATCAGCGGACACCTTCTCCTCTTTAGCTTTGCGTCATCAAAATAAATATCAAGCGTTTTCTTCAGCCGTTCTGAAACTCCGTTAAGGGCACAGCCGTTGAGAGCCTCGATAACACCCTCAGTGCGCAAGAGATCTGTTAATGTAACTAGGCCCACAAGTTTGCCCTCTTCAACCACAGGCAACTTTTTTATGTTCCACTGGAGCATGATTTTAGCAGCATCACCAGCCCGCATGTTGGGAGAAGCATTAACCAAAGGCTTTGACATTACATCAGTGACTCTTACCTTTTCTGGAGCTAATTTTTTGCATATAACTCGCTTTATCATGTCCCTTTCAGTTATTATGCCAACGGGTTTTTCGTCATCTACAATGATAACGCAACCGATTTGATACCTATTCATAAGTATCGCTATATCTTGTACCGTATCTTCCAATCCTGCAGTTCTAATGTTCTCAATCATTATCTTTCTGAGTTTTTGTGACAATCTTACCACTAATTCGTTTCAGACTATGCTTTGATGTTCATCTAAAGTTTGTGAATTTGAAATTATTTGTAGGAATCTATCTCAGCAGATAGTGTGCTTTTAGTGATAAAGCCTAATGAAGCAACTTTGGTTCAAACTCGGCCCTCGGCACTGCAGACAGACCCGCACAATTTGTAAGTGTTGCAGCCTTGCTACGACGGAACAAAGCTTAGATAGGGTAGCCTATCATTATAGGTGAGGATGTAGCCGCATGGTCAAAAGAGTCATTATAGAACTCTCCCTTGTCGAAGAAAGCGCCGAAAAAACAAACAATGAAATTATAAATGAGATATTTAACGAACTTTTTGAAGGTAAGCTTATTATCCCTTGGTGCAACAAAGTTGAAAGAGTAATAGTGACAGAAACCTAGAAAAAGAGTAATCAACCGCCAATGCAAACTCCCATGAACCTTTGAATTTCTTCTTTAGAATTTAAGAGAGCAACAATTTTCTCTGAACCTTTTTCAGTCAACGCATAAACTCGTTTTGCCTGAGTCCCTGCGCATTTTATCAGTCCCTTCCGCTCCATAGAATACAACATGCTATAAACTGTACCTGAACTAACTAGGAAACCAAACTTCTTTTGAACGAAATCCATTATGTCGTAGCCGCTCACAGGGTTCGCGTTTCTAAGCTCAGCCAAGATTATAATATCTAAGAAATTCTTAACCATACGCCTCCGCATTTCCTTCAAAATTTTACTTCCCAACAACTTTTTCCTCCAAATTTGTTTCAACGCCAACTTCAAGTTTCTCTGCGACTTCTTCCAAGTTTCTTACAAAAGGGTGGTTTGGCTTCTCAACGGCCAAGAGCGAAGTCCGTTTTGCTTGAAGCACGTCACAAAAACACGGTATTACACCTATCACAGGATGTCTGAGAACTTTCTCCATCCGACTAATCAGCTGCTTTTGTTCCCTGTTAGACCACATGCGTGTCTCAGGAAAAACTTTGTTAACTAATACCACAGTCTTCTTTGCAAAAGCATCATAAAGTTCTACAAGCATATTCTCTACACCTTTCATATCCAACGAATCATAAGTTGTCACTATAACAGAGATGTCGGAGCTAACGACAGCGTTAACCGAAGTATATTGAACCCCCGGGCTAGTGTCAAAAATGCAACAATCTATGCCCATTTCGTTAAAAAGGGTCGAACGTAAGGAAAAAAGCTTCTTTACAGCCGTAACTTCCCAAGCTCTACTCTTCTCCACGAGATTTCGAATAGCATCTATGCTGGGGTTTGCAAATCCTACAAGCAATTTTCCCCTAAAATTGTACCCTTCAGATACGTCAATCAAAGCTTGCTTCGCTTTACATCGCCCATCCAAGAAGTCACCCAACCAATGCTTTATTGGACCTTTAATCGTCTTTGAGAACACCGCTACAAGAGATGGAGCTCGAAAATCAAGGTCCAAAAGCACAACATTTAGCCCTTTATTCGCGTATATTGCTGCCAAGTTCGTAGCTATCACAGTTTTCCCAGTTCCGCCACGAGACGAATGAATCGTTATTACTCTTCTTTTCTTTCCTTTCATTTTTCAATCTCCATGGGAGATTCAATGTAGAAATACACCTCACGACCCTCCCTCTTCTTTTTGAGATAACCCAGCCTTACCAACTGGTTTGCCGCTGCACTCTCTACTGCTCTCAACCGCCCCGTTTCTTTTGCCAAGCCTTCAGCCGTTGCCTTCTCTAGCTTGTACAAAACCATAACAGTTTT
>CAZXCX010000185.1:0-2572 GCA_964639375.1 uncultured Candidatus Bathyarchaeia archaeon | reverse complement strand
TGTCAATGAATAATGGTTTCTCTCGTAATTCTTCTATTCTTTGTAGCGCTTTGTTCATTATCGCGGTTGGGTCGTCCATAGCAGCGGCTTTGTTTAAAAATTCAAATGCTTCGCTGTTTAATTGGTATCCTGCTGCAATCGTTGTTTCAACGGCTTTTTGAAGTTTTTCTCTGTCATTCATGCTGCCAGAGGGCTCCAGTCTCTTTCTATGGAATGGTTATGTAGTCTTCTTTGCCATCGCCAACCTTCCCATCTTTTGCTGGCGCTCACAGGGCTTTTCGGGTGAATGTTGGATGCACTTCAATTGTTATACGTGTTCTCCTCTATTAGTCTATTCAATCTTTGTCGTAAAGGATAGTTGTTGCATGGCGATAGATTTGAAGAGAATACTCTGCTTTCTCTCCGTTTTTTCTAAAAACTTCCTTTTATTGTAAGGCTCGGAAGCGCGCCGTTGGCTATATTTTCTGCACTCTCTCTTTTTATATATCAAGTTATTCTCTGCCGCTTTGTCTGTCAGCACTGCCCATCCAGTAGGTTTTCTACTTAGTCCTGCTAAGTCTATTACTGATTATATATTGAGTTCTCAATTTTAACATAAACGTTCAAATTTATATATTCGATTCATATTTAGATATATTGCTTCCAAATAATATCACTTTGATTGGGTGTAATCGTAATGGGTGAATTCCGCAAGGTTCAACGCACGCCCACTGGCACGTTTTTTGTTTGTTTGCCAAGGTCTTGGGCTGAACAGCAAGGTTTGAGAAAAGGCACGTTGGTTGCTCTTGATGAAACAAGCGAGGGTAAACTTCTCATAGACCCTAAGTATAATGCTGAGCCGTTGCCAAGAGTCGCGATTTTAAACTCTGGACCATATTTGAGCCGTGAAATTATTGGTCGATATCTTCTAGGTTTTGATATAATTCGCATCGAAGCAAAGGAGCGTATTGACTTCGACGTTAGAAACGTCGTTAAGACAACTGTAGGTTCTCTGATTGGGTTGGAGATCGTTGAGGAGAGTTACTCTCAGATAGTTCTTCAGTGTTTGTTGGAGCCTTCTGGTTTTCCGCCGGAGAAGATTTTACGACGAAACTACGCTATAGTTGCGGGAATGAACCGTGATGTTGCTAACTCCTTTATCAACGGAGATTTACAGCTGGCTAAAAGCGTTATCGCCCGCGATGACGAGAGCAACAGGCTCTATTTCCTGTTGGTTCGAATTCTGCGTACAATAATTCAGGTTCCTAGCCTGAGCGAGAAACTTGGGATAACTCCAATAGAATGTTTAGACTACCGTTTAGCCGCCAGCTTGATTGAAGCTATAGGCGATGCATGCGTGCAAGTAGCCGCCAAGACAATAGAACTAAATGGGGTTAAGCCCTCTGAAGAATTGCAAAAGCTGTTAGCTGGTTTGCAGGCACTTTGTTGTGATGCTCATGAACAAGCCTTGAAATCGTTCGTAAACAAAGACATTGCCTTGGCTGAAAACGTGCGGAGCATGCATGGAAAAATCGAAACAATGTTCGCGGATGTCGAGAAGGTTGCGAAGGATCAACCTGTCGAGGTGATGCCGCAAATCTTGGCTGCGGCGTCCTTTTTAAGGCAGATTTACGAGCATAGCGTGGATTTGGCAGACCTAGTTGTTTAACGAAGAAATACTCACCTATTGCCTTACGCCGTAATATTTACGGCATTTTTAAATCTTATGCAGCTAGTCTTTAACTTGGTGAAGCACATGCACACAAAAGCTCCTACTGGCAAACAGTACCATATTGCTTGCGGTCGAGGTGACTTGGCAGAGTATCTTCTCGTGCCAGGCGATCCTGATCGTGTTCCAAGGATTGCCCGTTTTTGGGATACTGCAAGGGAAGTTTCAAGTAACCGTGAATTTCGCAGTTTCTCGGGCAACTATAAAGGAGTCCCTGTTTCTGCTTTATCCAGTGGCATAGGTCCAGCGTGCATGTCCATCGCTGTCAACGAAGCCTCAAACGTAGGCGTGCACACGTTCATCAGAGTAGGCAGCACAGGCGCCATACAGCGTGGCATCGCCTGCGGCGACGTGATCATCTCTTCCGCAGCTGTCCGCTTAGACTGCACTAGCCATTGTTACATTATGCCCGAATATCCTGCCGTAGCCAATTATGAAGTCCTGTTAGCCTTGGTTGAAGCTGCCGAAAGCTTGGGCATTCGAAATTATCATGTGGGCATAACGGCTACAACCGCCGACTTCTATGCAGGGCAAAACCGCCCCATCCAGACGGGCAACGTTCCAGAAACGTCAAATCTACTTCCCACCTTGCAGAAAGCAGGAGTGCTTAACCTTGAAATGGAGACAGCTACCTTATACACCCTAGCAAGCCTTTACGGACTGAGGGCAGGTGCGGTGTGCGCCGTCTACAACAATCTAATTACAAGTGAATTCAAACTGGGCGCTGGCGAGGAAACCGCCATCAAAATAGCCAACGAAGCCACAAAAATACTCAGCAAATGGGACGCCAAGAAGAGGAAAAGCAATAAATCCTGTTTTTTCCCTTCGCTTCTGAAGTCGAAATGAAAACTCTTTTAGACAGTG
>CAZXCX010000184.1:0-2575 GCA_964639375.1 uncultured Candidatus Bathyarchaeia archaeon | reverse complement strand
GGTCTGGTGTGCCAATCATAGCTTTTGTGATAGCTCCATGTAGTGGAGATGACCCTCCAGCAAAGGGATGCTCAGCCTTCACGGCGATGAACGAACTGTCTCTAGTGTTGAACAAGGATTATAATGAGTATGTCACCAAGACGTATGGTGAATACTACCGGAATCCTTTAAATGCGCTCATTTACTTGCCGCTACTGCCTGCGTACACCAAAGTAGGCAACATCATTGCTGCCCGAAGGGAAATGGACGAAATGATCGTGGACATGCTCTATGTTCTAATGGACTTCGATTTAGCTGACCTATTAGGTGGAATAGGGACAGAAGTCGGACTCACAGATAATTACGTCCACACTCTGGGCATGGTAAAAATAGCATATCCGATGGACAAATACATAACAGCCTTCAAAGTAGACTTCGAAACAAAACAATTACTATATGAACATAGAAGGGAAAAACTCGACGTCTTAGAGAGAATTCATAAAATAATTGAGGGCAATAATGAAGAAACACGGAACCTCTACAAAAACTACCTCATAAAGAGTGGCACCTACGACGAAGAGAAGGTAGAGGAGAAAATTAAGGGAATCATTTATGGCAATCCAAGGCTTGAAGAAAACTTAGCATTACATGTTAAGGGTATAGAGCTCCAAGCGAAAAATTGGATGAGCGAACTGATGGAGTACCTAACAACCATCAAAATGATGGGTAGGACCGGGCCAATAGAGGATGCCATAATAAACTTGACGCTTCATAAGAAGGGGTCCAGAAGAAGGGATAACTTGGAAAGTTTACTTACTCATTTTGCGAAAACATACCTCGATTTCTCCGAAAGCAAAGCGTCTATCTTTGAGCGCCTGAAGCAGCTAATTCCTAGTTCGCAAGTCTTCACGGTAAGGCAAAAGAGGATTTTGGAGGATTTCATGAATCTGGCAGAGCTTGCAGACAAGTCTCTTAAAATCCTCAGGTTTTACGATGAAACAAGGTATTTTGCTGAAGCCCTAATCAGATACTACGAAGTTCTTCCCGACTCCAAGGCTGAATTAGAAGAATTGAAAAACATCCAATCTGAATTGGCAACCCTCTACCTCTTAGTGCAGTTAGTGCTTAGAACGCCATTAGATGAAGCAAAGATTATCGATGAATACCTTGCTTACTTAAATGAAATCACAGGAAGATATATTGATAAAAAAGGCGTTGTCGACTGTGAAATACTGAGGATAGAGGAGACAATGAAAAGGAAAGAATTCGATAAATTAAAGCAGGAACGCGAGGTTAGAAAGATCCTCAGTATGAAGAGATACGCTAGAGAACAACTTATTCATATTGAAAGGGATCTAAAAAGAATTCAAGAAGAACACGCCTACACCTGTATCGAGCTTGAAAAAGTGGAAAGTATAATCAAATTGTATGACGAGCTAGCCAAAAAAATTGAAGTTACTTCAGATTATCGCAAGAGATTGAACAAGATAGTGGATTTATACAGGGAATATGACCAAAGAATTGCTGAAATAACCCAACCCAAAAATTACTATGAAAAATCAGCGGAAATCACTGAAAAAGAGCGAATAAAAATAATCTTTAAGATACTGACCGAACAAGAAGAGACCCTTACCGAAAAGAAAATAATCAAAGACATACTTGATAAGCAACACTACAAGGATTACATGAAAAGCCTAATACGCGTGTTCAAAACACCGAGCGTCATGGGATTCAAGCCAACCTATAAATCGGATTACATCTGGGTAACTGTAGAGGCCCCTCCGAAGCTATGGGACGAAGATCTATCACAAGAGTTATACACCGCGCTGGCAGCATACGTCACCAGCGAAGTATCAAGAACAATAACAGTGCGAGTGATTGAGTCTCGGGAGCCATGGATAACGAGGGTTTTAGTTGTGGGGGGGAGAGCAAAACCAGAACATCTTGAGGCATACGATGAAATGCAACTGCTACATAGCAAGTCAAATGATTTCGAGAGGCATCTTTCTCGTTCCTACCTCCTTGAGCACGGAGTTGCGGCAACGCAGATCGTTAATAAGATAAAAAATAATTACCAGACGAAAAAAGAACCCGTTGTTAAGGCGTAGCCTTCAATCTGCTACTAAACTCTTGACGATAGCTTGCCACTCATCCTCTTTTATTGAACCCTGTTTTATTGCGTAGCTCTTTATTTCCCTCACTTTTTTCTCCATTGAAATGAACATCTTAGTTAAATCGAAACCTCCCACAAACATAATTACGTCTATTCGGTCACTACCATCTTCTACGTATATAGGCTCACTTACGCTAATAGATTTGAGGCTGGCTTTTTCCTTGAACCAGTTAGCTATTGCCAGCTCGATTTTTTCCCGTGGAAGTTTATCCTTTAGTTTAATAGGCATACGAAGAAGAACATAAAGCACTGATGCACTCGACAGGTCAAATTTCAAAAGAGGTCTGGATAATGCGATGTTGAGTATGTTTTCGATGGAGCCATATATCCTGAGACTGGCTCCTGTAGCGGATAGAACCGTGTACATTCTAACATCAAAAGCCCTAGACAACTCGGAGAGTTCTTGAACAAACGTTTCCTTAG
>CAZXCX010000183.1:0-2596 GCA_964639375.1 uncultured Candidatus Bathyarchaeia archaeon | reverse complement strand
AAACTTCTTATAGGCTCGGGCATTTCTGTTCCCTCGGGTACTTTTTACATTTTCCCCTCATAAATGCTTTTATAAACATAGTTAACTATGAATTTCATTATTAATCATTCCAAAGGGTGGAATACTTACTAATGCTCCTGTTAGTTTAACAAAAATTTAAGTTTACTGCTGTCGACTATTTTCCACTGATTTCCATTTTGTCTCGAAATAATCTTTAATCATCGCAACAAAAGAGGGATCTGTAGACCACAAAACAGGGCAGTCTATATTAGCCCCTATTCTGCAAAAGGCTTCTTTTTCATCGACCAGAAGTACAGACGCTGGAATAACAATGGGAGTCCATCTAATCTCAAAGTAATCATTATTTTTCAACACTGGGTCAAGAGCGAGTTTTAATTTTTCGTTTGGTCTCCTATCTATTATAAACTTGAATTTTACTCCTCTCTTCACGGCTTTCTTCCAGATGTGCTCGTTCACATACTTCACTTGCATGAAAAGCTGAAGCGTGGTCAAACTCACCACGCTTTTTTGAGCGTTATCTACCGCGTTGCCTATTTTGTCTATATGTCCTGTCGGGTTGGTTTCGCTCTTTGAAAGTAAGATGAAATTAGAAACTCCGTCAAGAGATGATGTCTCTATGGAGTTATCTTTGAAATTCCTGAACAACCGGATTGCTTTTTTCCGCAGTTGACGGTTCTTTTCATTTCTTTTTTGGAGTAAAAATGAGATGACATCATTTGCTGGTATTGATCTAAACTTTGTTGGTTTGGCTATTATTTTTTCAATCAAATCTTTTTCTTCGAGTTCTGAGAGTATTCGGTAGACGTCCTGTCGTGCGACGTTTGATTGCCTATGGATTTCATTTGCAGTTGCACTTTTTAGACCGAGAAGGACTAGGTACACCTTTGCTTCCATGTGAGTTAGCCCTAACTCAGCCAAAACTTGAACGTATTCTTCATGAATTAGCATTCTCTTCCTTCTCTAAAGGATGTATGTTAAAATAACGTCTTGGGTCCTTAAGTTCTTTGTGTTTTTGTCAGTCTAGGGCACTTATGACAATGATTTAAAAATTACACAGCAAAAATACTGAACGTTCAATAAAAATTAGGAGAATAAAAAAAATGGCAATTTCATCAAACAAAACTACGGCTACTGCGATTGCTTTGTTTCTGATGTTAACTATTGCTTTTACGCTCGTTGCTTTGCCAATCGCTAATGCGCATGATCCTGCATGGACTATTCCTACATGGTGCTACGTCTCTGTTGCGAACAGCGTTATAGGCGTCAATCAGGACGAGCTGATTGTCTTTTGGCTTAACTTTGTACCGCCGACAGCACAAGGCGCCTTTGGTGACCGGTGGACTTTCTACGTGGACGTTGTGACGCCAGACGGCTCAAGTGAAACCTTGGGGCCATTCACGTCTGACCCAATTGGAAGCACGTATACAATGTACACACCTACTCAAATCGGCACGTATACAGTGGTGTCTAGATTTACTGAGCACACAATAACGGGTCTTCCTGTGAATCCAGCAGGGGGTCAAGATCTTAGCTACGTCAACGATACTTATCAAGCCAGCGAAAGTAACCCGGTCACATTCATTGTACAGCAGGAAGCAATACAGCCATGGCCTGAGGCTCCTCTTCCAACACAGTTCTGGACGCGCCCAATAAACGAAGCGAACAGAAACTGGGCGCCGCTTGCAGGAAACTGGCTTGCTGGTGCCGCTCAAAATGTAGGTCCAACTATCCGTTTCTCCTACGGCACAGGGCCAGAAAGCGCTCACGTGTTGTGGGCAACTCCGATGTGGGCTGGAGGCATCATGGACGCTCGGTTTGGCGACAAAGGCTACGAAACAGGGCATTACGAAGGTACTGATTTCGTTCCGCCGATAATCCTCAACGGAAAAATCTACTACAACGTTATGTCGCTTCCAAGAGAAGGCTGGTATTGCCTTGATCTGTACACAGGCGAAACGCTGTTCTTCCACAATACCACTGGTTCCATATCGACACCTAGCCCAACTTCCTCAGGAAATATCAATGACGAGTTACTGGCATTTGGTCAGATACTTGAATTCGATTGCCCTAACCAGCACGGAGGCTTCCCATACCTGTGGAGCACCAGTGGGCCTACGCCTAACACTTGGATGATGTTCGACGCTGTCACAGGAAACTACATTTGCAGCATAGCCAACGTGTCTACTGCGGGCACACAAGTCTACGGTAAAGACGGAAGCATATTATACTACAACATTGTAGGCTCAGGCGCGAATAAGCGTTTGACGGTGTGGAACACAACCCAAGCTATCTGGTGGAGAGGCACTCAACAACAGTATCAAGCTGGAGACTATAGTGAATTCCCAAGCAATAGCTATTGGATGTGGAGACCAGGACTAAACGTGACGTATGATGGGAGCCACGGGTACTCATTGAATGTGTCAATACCAGATGTAAACGTGGGGGGTACGTACATGTTTGGCATGTTATTCCCCAGCCCTCTCACGGTTCGTGAAGACCAGTACGTAATCGGAGGAACTACAGGAAAGAACAACGGCACTTACGTTGAGCAGGGCAATTTGTGGGCTTTGAGTCT
>CAZXCX010000182.1:0-2600 GCA_964639375.1 uncultured Candidatus Bathyarchaeia archaeon | reverse complement strand
TGCATACGGTTCTCCAGTCTTTTACGCCGCGGGTTTCAGCGGTTTTCTTGGCTTCTTCCACATCTCGGTACCATTCTGTTTTCTTATAAAATTGCCTTGCGACTTCTTTGCTTACGTGCACGCCGTCGTAGGTGAACCTGCACTCGTCCAGCGTCCCGACAACGTCAACGACCATGAGCCTCCTTTCATTGTTGAAAGCCAATTCGATTTTTCCGTCTTCATTTTTCAGTCCCGCGTGAGAAGCAATGTGGCTTATTGCGTCGTTCACTTTTGAGAGAACCGCCTTTACCGCGGCTACTTCTTGCATTGTCAGCCCTGCGATTTTTTTGGCTTCTTCCCATGTTACGTAGCGGTCAGTCTCTTCGAGTTTGGTGCTGACATCGAATATGGGCTTTGCAAAGTGCTCTCCTGGTTGCGGGTGGTGGTCTAATCCCAAATCTTTTATTGTCACTTTTCCCTGCTCAAGACGCTTAAACACGGAGGAGCCTTCAGGCAACCCGTTTCTATATATTATTTCGAGAGGAATTAGGCAGTTTTTAAGGTTCGGAGTGAAAAGGCTGTAGTCGTACTCGACTTTCCCGTGCGCTACGCGCATTTCTGGCTTGTAGACGTTGACTAGGTTAACTTCCATGGTGCTGGTGGGCGTTTCTATTTCTTCGAAAGTGGCGATTTTGCCGTTTTTGTCAACTAAGCCTCTGTAATGTGTTTCGACGCCCTTATTTTCTAACCACTCGAAACAGTAGGCGCCCATGAGGCACAGGGCTTCGCCTTTGCCGTCTATGTGGTCTGGCATTTCTCCCCAATCAAAAACTGAGTAGCGGTCTGAAAAGTGGAATCTGCCGATTCCCATTGTGTTTCTTGTTGGTTTTGTAATTACTTCTAGGTCTTTTACGCTACCCATGATTTACACTTCAATTCTTAACAGAATACACCACATAAGCTTATATCGCTTTTTCAGCCAAGACATCTTCTCAGTTTGGCGCTTGTTATTTCAGTTTTTTCACTGTGTCATTAGCTTTTTCAAGTTCTTTTTTCTTTGCAGATTGGTAGTCTTTCACACGTTTCTCCAGTTCCTTGTCTTCTAACGCGAGAATTTTTGCTGCAGCAATAGCGGCGCCTTCAGGCTCAACCGTCACTAGAGAGCCTATTCCGCTTGGCACCCTAAGCGATGAGTAAATGTCTGCTCCGCCGAACTTCTCCGAGTACGGTGGGCAAGCGATAACAGGCTTCGACGTGTTGGCGTCGACGAAAGCGCTTAGAGCGTTAGATCGCCCAGCCACTGTTACGTAAACGATTTTTTCTCTTTCGAGTTCTTTTAGGATTTTGAGTACTTGTTCTGGAGTTTTATGTGCGGAAGCAACGCGGAACTCGTATTCTACTCCTAAAGCTTTCAGATATTTTGCTATTTCACGGCAAAACTCCAAATCCTTTTCTGAACCCATTAGTACTACGGCTTTTCCGTTCACGATTTCACACCGAACTTTGCTAGCGCTTAACTTGCTAATTAATTTTTAATGTCCTACCACAATTAAGCGATGGTGCTGGATGCGGGATTAAAATTTAATCCCCCAAACCCAAACTTACCTTCTCGTACACTTGCTCATATACACATATACACTCTCTTAGAAAACTCGCACGCACACGCACAAGAAAAGATACAATACGCGCGCGCTATATTATTCTGTAATCAAACTATTGGCTGGAGTGTTCAGAAAGATGTCTAAGAATTATATTCTGGAATTTAATCTATCTTCATATGAGGCTTTAGATGAATTTGCGCTTTTGGCAGACCAAAAATATAATCTTGGCGATAAAGAGGATTGGTTCGGTAATTTCCGAGGTGGGCTGTTTGGATTATATGCTCGATTAAAGGGTGTTAAAATCCATTTCAAAGCAGTCCATTCTTGGGATTCTTCGATAAAAACTCCTAATATAATAGACTATCATTTATCGTCAATTTTCTTCAATATGGACTCAGCAATAGAATGCATGGTTTTTGCATTGAACGCTCTAGGATACATAGTGGATTCAACCAAGTTTATCGACATAACCGATGAAAAGAAGCTAAGAAAGATAAAGCCATCCAATTTGATAGGGTCGCCTCCAACATATTCTCAGGGATTCATATCAGGCTATGATATTTATTTTCCATTTCTGAAGAAGTACTGGCGTGAAAGTCTTGATTTACTTAAAATAATTTTTGAGCAACACAATGTCTCTAAACATCGTTCAACAATATATAGAGGTGGCAAGATGAGAGATGACCCGCCATTTAGATTCTTTGAGATGTTAGGAATAAAGGATGATAAGGCGAAACAAATACTCTTTACTCCTATGGCCGAGATACTACTTGAGCCTCAACTGAAAGTTCCAATATCAAAAAGAAAGCCCGTGAAGCTAGAAGGCATTCCTAGATTGGAGGATGTAGCCGAAAGATTCTGTACATTCATCGATGTATCTGGTACCAAAGCTCTAGAAGATGCAAAGACCAGAATAAAACTCAATTACAATGAATTCAAAAAATAGCAAGTTCTTTGGGTTTGGAATTAAAATTTAGTTTTGTGCGGCTTCTGCTTTCTTTTCATCTTTGTCAAGAGCAT
>CAZXCX010000181.1:0-2603 GCA_964639375.1 uncultured Candidatus Bathyarchaeia archaeon | reverse complement strand
CGGTGACATTTATAATTAAGGAATTGTCGGAAGGCTGAACATTTACTTCTCCGCCCGAATCGCTGAATTCAAATGTGCGTGCTGAACCTGGCTGCCATAGAACGGGGAGTAAAGTTTCGTCGAAAGACAGCATATCCTGTTTTGCTGTTGCAATCTTGAGCGATGTACTTCGAGTGTTTACTTTCTCTATTGCGAAGTAATACGTTATGGAGATTATGCTCAACATTGATATGAAAAGTATTAGGAAAGTGGCTGGGATAGCAATTGCTTTTCTCGATCGCCACAATTTTGCGAATCCATGTTTGTTCAGAACAGTTATCAATTTTTTAGTCTCTTCCATAAGCCAATGACTTAAAGAAAGTTGGTAAGAATGAATTAAGTTGTTTGTGTGTAGCAACAAGGTACGTATTACGCTAAAAAACACAACGCGTAACCAGTTTGTCTCTATCAGCATTCTTGGCAAGACTCCTTTTTGTTGGGAAACCCAATAATTATTTCAAAACTTGGGAGTTTCTATAAAAAAGAAAGAAAAAGAGGGATGGATCTCTTATTGTACTTGCTTTTACATCGCTGCTTCGACGTTGGTCTCTTTGTAGTGTATTGCCTGCGAAGTGAACACTGTAATAGCAACAGTCAAGCCTATGTCGTTGACGTTAATGCTGTCGGGAGAGTTGATGTATATGGCCATTGTTGAGCCTGAAGTTAGCACTATGGCACTGCCTGTTGGTGCAACAGATACTGCGGCGATGCCTCCGAAATAATCACCTGCAACTATCGTGCCAGATGTATAGTTCAGATCCACAGTGAGGTCGTCCCCACTTGCAGCGGTGGCATAGAATACCACAGTTGCCATGTCAGCTGCTTGCCCTCGGCAAGCGATTTTGCTCAAGACAACATCTCTTCCGCCAGTGTTTGTTACCATTATGGCCGCTACTGCTGTCCCGTCTTCTGTTACCCAGACATGTTGCTTTGACAATGACAAGTTTTCTTCCTGCACTCTGGTGCTAGTTACGTTGATGGCGAAGTAGGTTACGACTCCGGCTAAGAGCACTGAAACCACTAGAATTATCAGCGTTGTTACGACTGTGCTTAGAGCCAAACGATTTTTCAGTATGTTTTTCATTTTTTATCTCCTGAAAAAAAGAAAGCCAGATTTGGATAATTGAATTTGTGCGTAGAACAAAGCTACACATAATTTAGAGAAAAAAATTAAGCGCGTAAATTAAGGAAAATAAACGGCGGTATTACATTGTAACTGCTTCGACATTAGCTTCTCGGTAGTACATTGCCTGAGCGGTGTAGACTCCGATGCTTACGGTTAAGCCTACGTCATTTACCGAAATGCTGTCCGGATTAACTATGTAGATTAGCAGTGTGTAGCCCGATTTTAGAACTATGTCATTTGAGGCAACGCTGAAACTGTACGCCGTTGAGTCTAAGGTAACTGTGTTTGTGCCAGTAACATTGAAATTATAAACATAAGACATGTCGCCTGAGATGGGATCGGTAGTTGTGCAGTAGAGTACACATTTTGGCGTCGCTGTGTCGTTCCAGTAACATTCTTGACCTCTCACAGCCAATTTGTCAATTACAACATCTCTGCCGCCAGTATTAATCACCATTAATGAAGCTTGAGAATAGCTAACTGTTCCAGCGGTTGCAGTTGCGTTATTCCATATGTGATGTTTTGTCAGGTGTAAGTTCTCTTCCTGAACTCTTGTGCTAACCACGTTGGTGGCAAAGTATACAACTACGGTTGCCAACAGTACTGATACTACTAGAATGATAAGCGTGGTCACGACCGTGCTTAGAGCGAGGCGGTTCCTTAACAGCTTGATCATTATTTCATTTCACCTTTGATGTAGTAGCAAAATGCAATTTGTTATAAATGTCTTCTGTCACACGATTCAAGATTATGTTTCAAGTTTACCTCTTAAAACCCTCACTTCATCTCATCCATCTGAATCCACACTAAATTCTAACTCAGAATATTATGAACTCACACATACCCTGATAAAATAGCCTCACTGAGACGTAATCTTAAACCTACCAAAAATCAAGCATGAGTTCTACGTTGAAGTTCAATCTATTTATAAGGGAGGGGGTAGGTCTCTCCGAGAGCGTTTATGGTGCGGTCGCCGGGATTTGAACCCGGGTCGTCAGCGTGGGAGGCTGATGTCCTAGCCAAACTAGACTACGACCGCCACGATTTTCCAAATTAGAGCTTGATTGTGGTGCTTTTAGGTCACCAGAGCCATCAGTTAGATTTTTAGTCTGTGTGCTTTGAGATAAATCTTTTTCATTCCTTTTAGATAAGGACCTAAAAACAATTGTGTAAGAAAGGAAAGGTTAGTTTTGTATTTATTGCTCCAGAGGCAGAGTTATTTAAGATGACTCAGCTTGGTTGCGAAAGAAAATAGAAAAACTTAAGCTTTCTATGGAGTTATGTTGGCATAGACGAGAGTTGTTAAATATGGACAATAAAGGCAATAGTGCCATTGTCTTGGTTATAGCGTTAATTTTCATATTGGCAGGTATTTTTGTAGCAGTTTTAACCTTGAGCGGAACATTTGAAAAAGCTGGTTTCGAGTTTCTTTCAGCAT
>CAZXCX010000180.1:0-2619 GCA_964639375.1 uncultured Candidatus Bathyarchaeia archaeon | reverse complement strand
ATAACAGACGAAATTGTTCAGATCAACACGAAAATTATCGAAAAACCGAAAAAGCCCGCGGCAGGCAAAACAGAACAGGCAACCCAAGAAGCTTAAGTTTTGGTCAACGCTTGCGCGCTTAAAACTTATTAACTTCCATCATTTAATCCTTCACTAATTCATGAATATTTGTGGACAAGAAGAGAATGAGCAGCACAAGTAAAGCCCTGCCTAAACAGCCAGAAGTCAACATCGGCACCATAGGGCATGTAGATCATGGAAAAACAACGTTAGTGCAAGCGTTAACTGGCGTTTGGGCGTCGCGGCACAGCGAAGAACTGAAGAGAGGCATAACTATAAGACTTGGCTACGCCGACATGACAATCTACAAGTGCCCAAAATGCGAAACACCGAAAAACTATTCCACCAAACCTGTTTGTCCCAACTGCGCCTCAGAAGCAGTTTTCGTTCGCGCCGTAAGCTTCGTCGATGCTCCAGGACATGAAGCGTTAATGGCGACGATGCTTTCTGGAGCGGCTATAATGGACGGAGCGATCCTTGTTATAGCTGCTGATGAACCGTGCCCTCAACCGCAGACGCGAGAGCATCTGGCAGCGGCACAGGTTATTGGTATAAAGAATATAATCATCGTTCAGAACAAGATCGACATTGTCGAGAAGAAAAGAGCGCTCAAAAGTTACGAAGAAATCAAAAACTTCGTTAAGGGAACAATCGCAGAAAACGCGCCGATAATTCCTGTTTCGGCACAGCACGGAATAAATATGGATGTGCTGCTCAATGCGATAGAGGAGATTATATCCACGCCGAAAAGGGATGAAACGAAACCTCCACTTATGAATATCATTCGTTCCTTTGACGTTAACAGGCCTGGAACTTCCATTGAAGATCTGGAGGGAGGTATCATCGGAGGAACTATAACCCAAGGCAAGTTTACAGTTGGAGACAAAATAGAGATACGACCAGGCATCAGCGTTGAGAGAGAAGGTAAAACCGTCTATACGCCGTTGATAAGCGAAATAGTCAGTTTGCACGCAGGCGAAAGGAACGTGAAAGAGGTGACCTGTGGAGGATTAGTCGGTGTGGGAACCCTGTTAGATCCGTCCTATTCAAAGGCAGACGGCCTAAACGGAAACATCGCTGGAAAAACAGGTGTGCTTCCACCAATATTGTCAGAACTAACTTTAGAAACACATGTTTTAGAGCGGGCTGTAGGAACCAAAGAGCTTTTGAAAGTCGAAAAAATAAACCCTGATGAAACACTGCTCCTTCATGTAGGCGCTGCTGTAAACCTCGGAAAAGTTACGTCAATCAAGAACAATGTTGTAAAAATTAAATTGAGCAGGCCAATCTGCGCGCAGCCAAGCTCAAGAGTCGCCATAAGCAGGAAGATCACAGCGCGTTGGAGACTTATAGGATACGGAATAATGTTAGATAAGCCCACTTAACCAAAGTTTACCCAGAGGAGCTTATTATCCCCCGAATTTTCAATAACTTATGTGCTTTTTGTAGCACTTCTTTGGCGTTTTTGAAAGTGAGCCTTTTCATAGCATTTTGATAATCTAGCCAAGTATAACCCACATGTTCGTAGGATAACTTAACTTTTTCCGTGTGGGTTTCGATTAGAAAGAAAATTACCTCTTTATGTATTGTTGCACCTTGCCTTCTGTAGAAGTACTCTACTTTTTCCCTGAAGTCATCGATAAATCGGCCGTCGGCTATTCCTGTTTCCTCTTGAAGCTCTCGGATAACAGTGTCTTTTTCACTTTCGTTGGGCTCAACGTTGCCTTTTACAAAGTCCCAGTGACCTGCCTCATAATGCAGGAGAAGATATTTGTCCTCTGTGTTTTTCAGGAACACCACGGCGCCACAGGATTTTTCACGAAGCAACAGTCTTCACCAATTTCATTCTTGCTCTGCTCATTCTAAGCAGTAGTGATTTAAAAGTGATACGTAGTTCCGCACGATACTAAGATAGAACACGCCTGCAATGCGGGCTATCTTTGATGCTTTTGAGAATAGTCTTTATGTTTGGAAGAAACTTAACAGTTTTAAGCTATCCGAGAGAACATAGAGAGAAAAGGCATAGCAGTTTAGAGCAACTTGGAGGGCAGGGTTAAAATAGTATTTACATTAGCACAAAAGGAAACTTTTAAGGTGATTCTGGACTCAAACGCCCTGTTTGTTCCGCTTCAATTCAAAATTGACATCTTCAATGACCTCAAGCGGCTGTTGAACAGGAACTTTGAATTGATTTTGCTATCTCCAGTCAAACGTGAACTGGAAGCCCTCGCTGAAAAAGGCTCACCTAAAATGCGTAAAAACGCCTCTTATGCGTTGAAACTTGCTGAGAAATGTAAGTACATCGAAGTTTTCGCGTCAGCCTCATCACTCACTGATGATATAATAGTTAAAATAGCCAAAGAATGGGGGTTCCCAGTGTTTACCAATGATAGACAGCTTAAGAAGAGGCTAAGAGATATAAGTGTGCCAGTGATTTATGTGAGACAAAAATCGCGTCTAGAGATTGACGGGATGATATAACTACATGTTTAAGCTCATAACGTTGCAGGATACTATCCGCATTCCGCCTGAAACCTTCGGCAACCCTCTTGAAAAAGT
>CAZXCX010000179.1:0-2625 GCA_964639375.1 uncultured Candidatus Bathyarchaeia archaeon | reverse complement strand
TTTTTAACAGCGCCAACCTGATTTACCTCACTGGTTTTTCTGGCGCAAGCGCGCTACTAATTCCAAAGAACGATGAAAGCATAGTTTACGTTTACGGTGTCAACTATGCGCATGCGAAGGCAGAATTGAGCGGTTTTATGGTGGAATTGGTTAAGCGCGGTGAAAATTTGATGGCTAAAATTGCGAAACAGGCTGCGGCGTTCAAAATTGAAAAGCTTGCAGTGGACGCTTTAAACATCGAAAGCTGGCGCGCCCTAGCCAAGTCTTTAGGAGGCGAAAAAATGCTTGCGGCTGACAACAGCTTCATTCGGGAGCTTCGCAAAGTTAAGGATGAAAAAGAAATCGAATTAATGCGCAAGGCTGCCGAGTTAACGAGCGAAGGTATGCGCATCGCTTATGAAACTGTGGCGCTTGGCGTGAGAGAGTACGAGGTGGCGGCGGAAATTGAGTACGCCATGCGGAAGCGGGGTTCTTCTGGGCCGGCTTTCGAAACCATTGTCGCGTCTGGTCCCTGTTCAGCGTATCCTCATGGCGGTTGCTCTGACAGAGAAATTCGGGAAGGCGACCTCGTGATTGTGGATGTGGGTGCCACGTACAAGTTTTATCGTTCTGACATGACGAGGACTTTGGTGGCTGGGAAACCTTCGGAAAAACAAAAGAAACTTTATCAAACAGTGAAAACAGCGCAGGATAAGGCGTTTGAGGCTATAAAACCGAACGCTAAAGCGAAGGATGTTGACGCCGTTGCCAGAAAAATAATTGCGGACGCGGGTTACGGCGAGTACTTCGTGCACAATCTTGGTCACGGCGTCGGATTGGAAGTGCATGAACCGCCCACCTTGAGCCCTGAAAGCAAAGAGGTGCTGGCAGCAGGCAATGTTGTTACAGTCGAGCCGGGAATCTACCTTGTTGGCTACGGCGGAGTCCGCATCGAAGACACAATTTTAGTGCAGAAAAACGGCGCGCAAAAACTCACAAATGGACCTTACGCTCTGGGCGAAGAATAGCCAAGACCTGAGCATGTCAGAAATTAACGGAGCCAAAATATTCAGAAAAAGAAAGCTACAGGACAGAAGTAATCAGACGCGCGTGTTTGGCTTGAAGCTTCAAGATTTTTCGTCTCGTTTCACGGCGACTGTTTCTTTGCGAATGACTACATAGGGTTCTGTCTCTTTCCTTTTGATGTATATTATAAACGCGATTAAACATGCAACCGTTACTACGAATATGAACATTACAATTCTGTCGCTGTTCAGTGCACTTTCTGAATTTTTGTTGCTTTGTTGCAGAGTGGTGAGTTCGGTTAGTAAATCAGTGTAAGTCTGGTTAAGCGCGTCGTAAACAGCTTGGAGTGTGTTGTAGCTTGCTTGGAGGCTGTAGCGGGTGGAATTTAGGTCGTCGTAATCCGATTGCAAAGCGCCGAGCTCGGTAATCTTCGACCTGTAGTTAGCGTTTAAGGTGTCATAATCATCTGAGAGCTTGTTGTACTGGGCTAACAACGATTCATAAGTTGCGACTTTGCTGTTGTAATCTGCTATTAGCTGGTTGTGTTCGCTGAGAAGTGCTGTATAATTAGCCAAGAGGCTGCTGTAGTTAGCCAATAAACCGTCATACTCGTCTTTGAGCGTGGTGTAGTTTGCCAACATATCATAGTACAAGCTCTGCATTTCACTGAAAGTCAATTCGCTAACACGAGTAGTGTAGAATGTGGTAGATAGGTAATCGGTGCTTTGATTTGTGTTAATATAAATAAAGCATTGCAGCGTCCCATTGGCATTCGAAGGCAACTGAAAATTCATTTCTTCCGTGAGGTTTGCATTTTCTGGTAGCACTCTATTGGAGAGGGACCAACTTGTAGCTTCCTGCCAAGTTGGGTCTACTGGGGCTCTGATGACTAATGTTAAATTATACAGGGTGAGCACAGTATTTGCCGTTAAAGTTGCGTTATGCCATATGCTTTCTTCAGGATGGGCTTCCTCAGGAAATGTTAGATTAATTGTGATGCCAGCACCGTGAAATGTTACAGTTGTGGTCGACAAAGCATCCGCACTGCACATTAATCCCGAGAACAAGAGTAGCACACTGAAGAAGCAAACTATTTTTTTGGCTCGCATTGAACTTCCAATCAACAACTACTCAAAAAGAATATTTATCGTTAACTAATTAAAAATCAACATTACGGGCAAAAATAGCGCACACCAGTTATCAATAAAGTGAATTTACTCGTTTTTCCATGGGGCAATTCAAAATTAGATTCAACACACTGCAATCTTGCCGCTTTTGCTGATATAGGTCTGTAAAATATGAGTTAAAGTACATTACATATGCATTCGCAAGCCTATTCTGCAGAGAGCAGTCGAAGCTTGACAGTCAAGCGCCAGTTCAAGCTATGTTTCAGCCTTTAAATAAGGGGGCTATAGTCTCGTGAGAGCGCTAGAGAACATGCAACCAACCACCATAGCAAATACCCAACAGTTCAGCAGCTAGACAAGATTAAAATGCCTGTTTGCGCCATTGTTTTGTTGAAGGTGACGTTTTTGGAAAACAAAACAGCAGTTATAGTTATTGATATGCTCAACGATTTTGTCACTGGAAAACTGGAAGCCAAAAGAGCCCAGCGTATAA
>CAZXCX010000178.1:0-2671 GCA_964639375.1 uncultured Candidatus Bathyarchaeia archaeon | reverse complement strand
CGACTTACGCTCAAGAGTTTGAGACGCAGTTTCCAAATCCCTCAGAAGACATGCAGCAACAGGAGCAGAGAGTATGGTTTTTGGCGTTTATAACTGTAATCACCAACTAAGCGCATGTACAAACATGTACACAAGCGAACATAACAAGCCAAAATAAAAGAGAGAGAAGGCTCACCGAAAGTGTGATTAACGAATCGCTACAGATTAAGAAACGGGTAAAAACATCCATGAACAAATTTGCTCAAGCCATTATAATCGCCATTTTTTTAGTATCATTAATCTTTTTGATAACAATTGTCGGAATCTTAATGCTAATCGTAGTGAGTGCAGTCGGCATAGTCATTGCGTTGTTGATTGAACGTAAACGCAACAAAAATAAAAAGGAAACTTGAGGTTTATCTCATGGTCATTTCGAGATTAACTTCTTTCATCGCTATGTCGTAGTTCTGCACAGCCAGTGCTTGATCCACGTCTTTCAGCTTATAGAAAAGGGCAAGCAACAGTTCTTGCGACCAGTTGATCTTATGGTGCTCTCTGTGTTTCAGTCTTTATATAAGGGGGTATAGTCTTTTCCGAGCACTAGAGGCGTAGTGGAATGCTTAAATAATTTCTGTCCGTGTACTTTCACTGGGACAACAAATGAACACCGCAACGGCAAGCATCCGCTTTTTTAACACGTTAACTCGCCGAAAAGAAAAGTTCACTCCCATAGACGAGGGCAAAGTGCGAATGTACACGTGTGGACCCACAGTGTACGACTACGCCCACATCGGCAATTACCGCGCTTTCCTCTTTGAGGACCTGCTTAAAAGATGGCTGGAACACCGCGGCTTCAAAGTCACACATGTAATGAACCTGACTGACGTGGATGACAAAACAATTAAAGGCAGCCAAAAACAGCAAATTCCCCTAAAACAATTCACCGCGCACTACACCAAAGCTTTCTTCGAAGACATCACCGCCCTAAACATCAAACCAGCCGATTACTACCCAAAAGCCACCAGCCACATCCCCGAAATGATAGCGCTGATAAAAACACTAATCAAAAAAGGCTATGCGTACAAAAGCCAAGACGGCTCAATCTACTACGCCATAAACAAATTCAAAAACTACGGCAAACTCAGCCACATCAAGGTCGCCGAACTCAAAGCAGGAGCAAGAGTAAAGACGGATGAGTACACAAAGGAGGAAGCACAGGACTTCGCGTTGTGGAAGGCATGGACTCCAGAAGACGGCAATGTTTTCTGGGAAACCGAACTAGGCAAAGGCAGACCCGGCTGGCACATCGAATGCTCCGCCATGTCCATGCGCTATCTGGGCGAAACCTTCGACATCCACTGCGGCGGAATCGACAACATGTTCCCCCACCACGAGAACGAAATCGCCCAAAGTGAAGCTGCCACGGGCAAAAAATTCGTCAACTACTGGCTTCACAACGAGCATCTGCTGGTTGAAGGACGAAAGATGGCGAAGAAGTTCGGCAACTTTTACACGCTACGAGACCTGCTTAAGCGAGGTTACGACCCAATCGTGATCCGCTATTTGCTGTTGTCGACGCATTACCGAGCGCAGTTCAATTTCACTTTTGAGGGGTTGGACGTTGCGCGTGCGGCGGTGGAGCGGTTGAGAAATTTTGTGCGGAGATTGCAGGATGCAGAGGGGAAAGGCAGCGGAGGAAAAGTTGCGGAGTTGTTGCGTGGGGTGCAGGTGGGTTTCGGTGAGGCGATGGATGATGATTTGAACGTGAGTGTGGCGTTGGCGGTGTTGTTTGATTTTATGCGTGAGGTAAATGCGCTACTTGATGCGAGCGTGCTCAGCAGGAGCGAGGCGGATGAGGTTTGTGCGCTTATGAAGCGGTTTGACAGGGTTTTGGGTGTGATTGGTGAGGTTGAGAGGGAAGAAGCTTTGTCGAAGGAAGCAGAAGAATTGATTGAGAAGCGTGAGGAAGCCCGAAAAGCTAAGGATTGGGCAACTGCTGATGCGATTCGCGTGCGGCTTAGGGCTATGGGCGTGATTTTGGAGGATACGCCGCAGGGTGTTAGGTGGCGGTTGGAGAAAAAGGCTTAGAGCTTGCCGTTTTGGTTCCAGTTGTCCGTGGCGTATTTTTGCGTGTAGAGTTTTTTGGCGAGCGCTTGCTCGTACTGGGTTAGTGTGCCGCTTGTAAGGTGGATTTTTAGCGTTGCCGTGAAGCCTTGTGCTAGTGCGTTTGCGACTGTTTCCGCTGTTATGGCGTGGCGGAGTTCGTTTTGGACTGAGGTGATTTTACGCTGTGCTATTTGGGCGGCTAGGCTGCAGTTGTCGGTGAATCGGACGCGGAGGAGTTGGAACATGCGGGGCAAGTCGACGCTTAGGAGGAGTGTGCCGTGTTGCTGGACGATGTTGCGCCTTAGGGTTTGGGCGCTGCCTGAGATTTTTTTGCCTGCGGCTGTCAGGTTTGGGCAGTTTTTCTGGTTGCTTGGGCTGAAATCAGCTGGTATGCCTATTAGGCGTAGTGCGTCTGTGATGGCTGCGTAGATGTTGGTGTATGCACCTGTGATGTCGGCTGTTTTGCTTAGGTCGCGTGTGTTGGCGGTTACGCTGTAGGTGATTTCGCCTGTTTGGTCGTGGTAGACAGTTCCGCCGCCGCTTGTTCTGCGGACTAGGTCGACGCCTTGTTTGTGGAGGTTGTCCA
>CAZXCX010000177.1:0-2676 GCA_964639375.1 uncultured Candidatus Bathyarchaeia archaeon | reverse complement strand
TCCAAAACAACCTGCCACTCATACGGCGCAGTCTCACGAATCGTCTTTGCAGAAAGGAACGCATCCACTTTTCTGCCCGTTTTTTCCACAGCTTCAGAAAAGCGAAGTTGCGCGTTTTCTAAGGAATCGGGAAGGCGAATGAACGCGTAATAGTGAACCGTGCCGCCTGCTGGTTTTATTGCTTTGCAAGCGGTGTCAACGAATTCTAGGGCTTTTTCAGGCAGATTCATGATAACGCGGTCTGCAACGCCTAAAAGCCTTTCTTCAATAGCTTGTCTTGCGTCTCCCTGAATTGGGGTAACTCTGTTTTCCACCCTGTTGAGTCTGATGTTTCTTTTCAGAAACTCGATTGCGTCTGGGTTTATGTCTACGGCGTAGACTTTCGCATCAGCATTGTTTTTGGCGATGAGCACTGAGAAGGGCCCGACTCCAGCGAACAGGTCCACTACAGTTTCGCCTTTTTGAACAAGCGATGCAACCCTATTGTGTTCTTGTGAGAGCCGCGGGGAAAAGTATGTCTTCGCGATGTCAACGTGATATTTGCATCTGTATTCCTTGTGGATAGTGGCAGTCTTATTCTCTCCCGCAATAACTTCAAATCCGCGCAGGCGATAAGTGCCGCTGACCACGCCAGCCTTGGCAAGCACAGTTCGCACGTTCTTGTGTACTGTCAAGATTGCTTCGCCAATGAGCCTTTCATGGGCTTTAAGCTCGGGCGGAATTTCGATTATGGCTATGTCTCCGACTATGTCCAGTGCTCGCGGCAAACTAGCCAACAAGTGCGGAGGCAATCGATTTTCAAGAACTTGGGTGAGTGTTTTTCTTTGTTGCTTCTTTTTCGTGAAAACGTTAGTTGTAAGTTGAAAATCAGGCACCTGCGCTTTCAGCATTAATAATTCTTTTTCTTTTGGTTGTCGAATAATCGGTATGTAAATGTGATTCCCGTTCTTTCGAATCCCAAGCTTCCTGTCGATTATTCCAAGCTTGTTGGCTAAAATTAGGGTTTTTTCGCCATTAATTTTCGTAACTTTAATGCAAAGCGATGACTCAGACATGTAATCAGCTACTGCTTTTTTCTATTCTGAAGAGCTTATTCCGTTTTTGAATGTTAAATCGTACGTTTAGCATCTTTTCCGCAAGCCAAACATTCGCCTCCAAATGGTCAGAAACCGCTCTGGTCAAAAAAGTCGAGGCGCCTTCTGCCAGAGCAACGTAAGGGATAAGCATGTCTGCCAAGTGCACGTCCACAGTTGGCGTTGACGAAATCTCTGCGTAAAGCTTTTCAGCCGCTTCTCTGCCAACCGCCTCGCTAGTTTTTTTAAGCTCTCCGATGGCGTCGGCGCCGATTATTGCGCCTTTGTCGGTCTCAGCCCACAAGGTGATTGAGCTTCCCTTTTGAAAAGGGTTTGATCTGTCATTTACGACTTGAATGTCTGCGGCGTAGCCCTTCTCGGAGAGATATTCGCCTGCCGCTTTGGCTTGGCGCTCGGCAACTTTTCTGTCAGCCAAGAACGTGCAAACCGAAATGCCCTTCACGCTTTTTAACCTGCCAAAGTTCTCCAGCCGAAGGGGCTGCAGACGGCGAGGAGGCTTTACAGTCATGGTTACTTCCCCCATTCCTTTTGGGTAATAGCCGTACTTGTGCACGTTTATGGTCACTTCAAGTCCCATCTGTTTTAGCGCCGTCAGGAATACGTTTCGCAGGTAATTAATGGTGGGCGAATGGGAAACATCTGTTCCGCCCTTTGCCACATGCAAGCGCACCGAGTCTTTGGTCAATGCGCATATGGGTAGTGCTGTCGTTAGAAGCATTGGGATGCTCCCTGCGGTTCCGATTTCAGCCTCGAAATTTCCGTCTCTCACATCTTGAGGTTTAAACCAAAGTTCTTTAGAGTTCAGCGTTGCTCCTTTTATTTCCGCGTTGCAGAGTTTAGCCGCTGTCAACACGGCTTCCAAATGTTGGGGCTTCAGGCCTGGTTGAGGTCGGTTTTGCCTAATGTTGTAAATGTGTAACGGTTGCCCAGTAGCAGCAGCTAGGGCTATTGAGAGTCTTAGGATTGTGCCGCTTCCGCTCTTTTGGCTTCCGTCGATTTCAAACAATAGGCCTTTCACTCCCATGCAATATTGCTGAATTCGGGTTTAATAGGAGGTGCAAATAATTAATAAGCGCCTTAAGTATTTTAGAATTTGAAGGGAAAGTGTTTATGAGCGCGGAAAAAGAGAAATTGGAAAGGCTTGTGGAGAGAGTTGACGAACTTCTCGTGGTTCTGAACAAGATTTCGGAAGACCTACGAACCGTGGCGGCATCAATAAAGTCCATAGCAGTTTCACAGATTACTCAGCCAGCCACTCAAACTCCCGCAACGGTTTCTCATGAAATTCATGAAAAGAAAACCATAGAAGATATTCGGATTGCATTTCCCGAAGATTTAGAAAAACTGCTCAGTTTCGAAGAAAAGAGCGATTACATAGTGGTGAAGCCTCGGCAGTTTCTGGGGTCTGAAAATTTTGCGAAAATAGCCTCGGCAGTGCGTGGTATGGGCGGTGAGTACATAAGCGCTGGAAAAGAGTCGCATTTCAGGGTGCCCAAGAAATAACTTAGCCATATCTTACTTTGAAGGCATCAAACTCTCCAGTAAAGTTCTCCCACCTTAAATCAACGTTTGTAACCCTTGC
>CAZXCX010000176.1:0-2681 GCA_964639375.1 uncultured Candidatus Bathyarchaeia archaeon | reverse complement strand
TCTATTAAATATTACGTCTCAATAGATAATATTGCAGACATGTTAAACACAAATACATATTCCAAATAAAAATCAAAAAATACACTCCACGAATTCCTGCAAAAGAGCAATCATCTAATTTGAAAATTCCTACAAAAACCCGCTCAAAAAACGCACTAAGATCACAGCCACTGCAAGAAAGGATTAACACGCTTTTCTTCTCCTATCATCGAAGCGACCCCATGTCCCGGGTAAATAACGTAATGTTCTGGAAGACGCAGTAGTTTTTCTAACGAAAGTCTCATATCACGATCAGAGCCTCCCGGCAAGTCCGTTCTGCCAATCCCCCCCGCAAACAGAGTATCACCAGTAAAGACGAGTTTCTCTCCCACAAGCGATATGCTTCCAGGCGTGTGCCCCGGCGTGTGCATAATCTTTAACGTCACTTTCCCAAATTTCAGCAGCCCCTCATCTTCGAGCAGAATGTTAGGGGGCTGGGTGTTCTCGCCTAAGCCATCGAGGAAGTGCGCATCATACGCGTGGATACAAATGGGTACACTGTATTTTTTCTTCAGAATACTATCTCCGCGAATGTGATCTGAATGCCCGTGTGTGTTGACTATGAACGTCACTTTCAATGTGTTCTTATCCACGTAACGGAAGATCTGCTCGGCTTCAGAAGGAACATCTAATCCTGGGTCAATTATGATGGCTTCTTGCGTTGCGTGGCAGTTAACGACATAACAATTAGTTGATAACATACCGACATTGAAAGTTTGAATATTCATGTAAATCACCGTTTGGAATTTAGTCAAAGGTAGATAAGGTGTTTGCCATCTAATTCTATCAATTAGACTGAAACAGTGCAGAGTAATTATTAAAAAGTTGCAGCAGGAGAACGACATATAAAAAGCCAATACACTTTTCTACCTCTCCATAATCTGTAATACAAAAACAAGTAAGGAAAATACGTCATGAGCGAGATTCCAAGCGGCATTGCTGATGCACCAACCTTCCAGCAAGCAGATTTTGAGAAAATAACGCAGTTAGTCGCCTCCGAGTTCCAAATTCAAGAGGCATTAATGGAACACGGCATACCTACATATTACCTAACATGGCCACAAGAAACCAAACAAGCTTTTCTCAGGCTGCTGAAGCATCTTGAAGAAATGAAGTTAATTGCCTTCCTTCGAAAAGTAGACGGCCGAATAGTCCTGAAAGTGGTTCTGAAACCACCCGTAAAACCCAGCAACCCAAGAACGAATTGGCTCTTGTTGTTAGCTACCGTCGCCACAACTTTCATCACTGGATACATCGGTTTTCCAGAAACGGGTATTAACCCTATTGTCAGCGGGGCAATTTTCTCCGCAGCTATCTTGATGGTACTCGGAATTCACGAAATGGGTCACAAGTTAACAGCGAACAAAAAGAAGATGGAAGCAACTTCACCATATTTTATTCCAGGACCGCCGCCACTTGGAACTTTGGGCGCCGTAATAATGCAGAAGTCTCTGCCCCGAAATAGAGACGCGTTGTTTGATGTTGGAGCCAACGGTCCTATTGCAGGGTTCATAGTTGCATTGGTTTTTAGCGCCATCGGTCTTATGCTTTTGATCCCAGCACCCACACCACCGGACGCTAACACATTAAATTTGATGCCAACAAGTTGGATTCTGCTGTCACGAGTTCTTTCAGGTTTGAATTTGCTTCCTCATGCTCCGCCTAACGGTGTTCTGCTTTTGCATCCTATAACTTGGGCCGGATGGGCAGGCATGGTCGTTACGATGCTTAATTTGCTGCCTGCAGCCATGCTCGACGGTGGTCATGTGGCAAGATCATCAACGGCAAGCGACAAACAAAGACTCATCTTAACATTCGGGTCAGTAGCTATCTTACTATTCGCAGGTACCGAGTTCATTTTCATGGCGTTTCTGATAGTTTTCATGTCGATGTTTAAGCACCCAGGCCCCTTGGATGATGTGTCCAGCTTATCGAGAAACAGGAAACTGTTAACTGTTGCTCTAGTTGCGGTTTTTATACTGGCTTTTCCCATCAGAGTCTAATTGGCAATCTGTATTCTTGTTAAACAAAAAAACAACAAGGTTTATTATGGTTGGATTGCCCTTGCAGAAAACGAATATTAGGTCGAAATAAACATGAGAGGGATAATCATACTGGCTTTCTTTTCGCTCTTCGCGGTAGCCTCGCTCCTGATTCCTGTCCCCATGTTTCCGGGCAGCTGGTTCTGTGCGCTAATCGGCCAAGGAATCCGAGATTACGTGAGCATTTTAAGTGCAGTATTTAACGGCTTGTTCTACGGCGTTATTTTATGGCTGCTTTTTATTGGTATAAGCCGGAAACTCGGAGAATAAAAACTGCGCTGTTTCTACTCGCTGGCTACGCCTTCGATGGTTTGTTGAAAACCAGTGAGCTTAGTGTTGCTTCCGCATTTACAGCACATTATGACAAGTTCTACGAGTTCATCATTGATTATTTTTGTGTCCACAATTTTGTAGACTTGTTCTGTTTCATCTTCAGGAGATATTACGGTTCCGCATTTGGGGCAGGGGAATGCGCCGTCTCCATCAATCTTTGTAAGATCTATCGTGTAGGACACGCTTTTTTTAGTCATGCCTTTTTTCATCATATCCTTCACGTCTTATGTTCCTTTGAGCCTTCATGCATAGCAGTCAATAATTAAC
>CAZXCX010000175.1:0-2697 GCA_964639375.1 uncultured Candidatus Bathyarchaeia archaeon | reverse complement strand
TATCTTTTAGACATGGAAATCATGATTGCCGCTAGAGACGCTAAAGACGCGGAGACCTTGATAGGTGTTTCCACGGTAGCCGCTGCAGCAGATAAAATCTCTGATGCCGCCGCTGACATCGCCGCCATAGTAACGCGCAACATCGGCGTACACCCAATAATTGGTGAGATCTTCGAAAAAGTTGAAGAGCGTCTCATGAAGGCAACCGTCAAGGAAGGGTCCGTGATAGTAGGGAAACGGATAGACGAACTTGATCTGGCTGCAAGAATGGGCGTTGACATAATTGCCATCCGTCGAAATAAAGATTGGATATTGGACCCTGACGAAACTGAGCGTGTTTTTCTTGGAGACATTCTAATAACACGTGGAGCCCCCATAGGCATTAAGGAGTTTAAAGACATAGCCGAAGGAAGACTTACGAAATTGGAGGACTAACAATGGTGGCGCATAAACAAGAATTTTTCGAAGAAATCGTTGCGCGCTTCGTTGAGCTCAAGAATACCTCTGAACTGATGATTGACTTGGCTTATTCTTCACTCATGTTGAACAGCAAAGAATTGGCTGAAGAAGTAGAGCGCCTCGAAGAGTACATGGATAAATTGCATACAGAATTTGAGCTTCTGGCTTTAACAAGTGATTTTAAGAAAGAAGAGGCATCTGGCTTTTTAGGACTTATTAGATTAGGCGTGGCGACCGAAAAAATTGCAGATGCTGCGGCTGAGATGGCTGAGGTTGTCCTGAGAGGTATCGAACCGCATCCAGTGTTGAAACTAGCCATAAGGGAAGCTGAAGAAACCGTTACACAAGCTTGCGTGACTGATAATTCTCCGCTCATAAACAAAACTCTGAAAGAAGCGCGAGTGCACGAAGAAACAGGTATGTGGATCCTAGCAATAAAACGCGGCGAAAAAAGTTTGCGCCCCAAACCTGACACAAAAATTCAACTGGGTGACATCTTGATAGCTTCGGGTTACGCCGAAGGCGTCGACGACCTCAAAAAGCTCGCTTCTCCAGAACAACCGTGTAACCTTGAATAGTTCGGATATTTATTTTGAATTCATTAATACTATAAACATGTAACCAGTAATTATATTTCTACAGGAGGGCTAGACATGTCCCAGATTGAAGAGAAAACCAAAAAAAGTAGTGCATTTACTTGTCCTAATACCTCTTGCGCCAAAGTTTTCACTAAACCTCTTAGAGCTTTGAATCTGCAACAAGACTCCGAAGGACCATATGACGCGTGCCCGTACTGCTTAACCGAAATACCCCCAGACAATGGTTTAATGGTTACGTGTGACGAACCAAAAGAAACTGAAGCGGAGGAGAAGGAATATACGGAAGAGCGGGTTGAAATCCCTGAAAAATCTTCTGAGTGCGGTTACCACCTTGGTTATCTGAGTGAACGATCGCCAAAGGAGAAGATTCCGGACGAATGCATGATGTGCAAGGACATAGTTGAATGTATGCTTAAGAAAATGAAGAAGTAGGTCAGTCTTCTGTGATACGCACATCTTCTTTTAAATTGTCGATTGTTTTTTTAAAAAACAGTTAGGAGACAATATGGTTGTCAACGACTTCGCAAGAGACCGTTCCAGATGCTGTCACTTCTGCGGTTCCTAAATCAAAGGAATTGAACGCTGAAGCAGTTACGACTATGACTACTGCCTTTTTGAAGAGGTTGGGGCACAAGGGCGGTTTGAAGCCTAAGCGTGTTTCTTTGGAAGGTGAGGTTTACACTGTCGAGGTTGAGACGAAAAAATTCACCGCTGTTGTTCGCGTTGACGCGGAGACACGTGAAATTAAAGAATATGATGTGCAACCTAGAGGTGAAGAAGGTTCTTTTTCATTTTCCCCCAAACTTCTTTTAACAGTGTTTGTTGTCTCTACTATAGTCAATGTTGTATTATATTTCGGTTTTAAAATGCTTGGCATGTAACAAGTTTTACTCTCAAATCAGCAATCGCAAAGTTTCTGAAATTAAAAAAACTAGAATTAGGAGTATTTAGTTGTTAGATTGGGGAACTATTATCTTAAGGTTTCCTCTTTCTTTCAGGCTTCTCTTCTTCTTCAGGGGCTTCTGGCATCTTCGTTTCCGCTGGTTCCTCTGCTTTCATTTCTTCCTTTCTCTCTTCTATCTCGGTAGTGATTTCTTCGATGGGTTTCGGCGGTGGTGTAGTAGCCATTGTCCAGCCGATCCATGCGCCTATAAACAATATGGCAACGAACGCTACGAAGACTGGCACGGCGATTATCCAGAATTTTACGTCAGCCACAGTGGTAGTTAATCCGACGTTTCCGATGACGTCTATAAACAGTTCTGGCAAGAACAGTGTTACCACGTAGAATACAGCGACAAGCAGGCACACGATGAATATTGCTCCACCTATTGCTTGATCTTTACTCATTACGATTCACCACTTATAAGCCATGTTTATAATCTTAATCCATTTAAAGTTTACCATAATCGCCGATATACTCGTGCTATGTGGTTCCCATTTTCCATGTCGCTAAATACTTTTTCTGTTCAGGCGTGAGTTCGTCGATCTTTATTCCTATGGCTTTGAGCTTCAGTTCAGCAACGGTTTCATCTATGTCTTTGGGAACGATGTAAACTTTTGGCGGCATTTTCGCAGTTTTAGTCATGTACTCCGCGCATAATGCTTGATTTGCGAAAGACATGTCCATAACTTCAGA
>CAZXCX010000174.1:0-2709 GCA_964639375.1 uncultured Candidatus Bathyarchaeia archaeon | reverse complement strand
TCCGTCCTTTCTGGCGCTTCCATTAAAGGCAACAACTTTCACAGTGCATCGCCTGGAGCACTATCCAAAAGAGAACATAAAAAAGTAACGCAAACATGTTTTTTTATTATTTTGACCTTGAAGGCAAGACAAGCCCATCCCATCTAGCGGTTAATTGATTGCATCTTTTTCATAACAGACCCCGCGAACAATCTCAGTCCGTCCAGACTTGGAAGGTCACCGAAGAACAGCATAAAGTGCGTCACGCCTAAATCAGCGTACGGTTGCAGCTTTTTCAGGCAGTCATCAGGAGTGCCCACGAGATTGAGCTTCTCAAAATCGCCTATGGTAACCCTCTTCGGTTTACGCTGCAAAAGTTTTTCGCCTAGCTCTTTTTGATCGCGAGCAATTAGCACTTGGCCGCCGGGCCAGCATGACTTCTCTATTTCTTGAGGGTCTCTGCCTACCGCACGGCAATAGTTTTCTAAAACTTCCAGTTTGTGCTTGTAAAGCTCTAAGGATGGCAAGTAGCCAAAGTCGTATCTGTCAGCGTATTGCGCTGTTACTTTTAATGTTAGTTTTTCTCCGCCGCCTCCTATTGTTATGGGAGGATGAGGTTTCTGCACGGGCTTAGGCTCGCATATTGCTTCATTTATTTCGTAGTGTTTTCCTTTGTAACTTGCCTTTTCTTCAGTCCACATTTTCTTTATGATTTCCACGGCTTCCTTCATGCGTTCTATCCTGATTCTTGCTTCGGGAAATGGTATTCCGTAAGCTATGTGTTCTTCTTTCTGGACGCCTGCGCCTATGCCAAATTCTAACCTGCCGCCTGAGATGACATCAAGTGTAGCGGTCATTTTGGCGAGCAAAGCGGGGTTTCTGAAAGAACTGCATAACACCATGGTGCCCAGCCTTATTCTCGTGGTCAATGAAGAAAGCGTAGCCAGGGTTGTCCAACATTCAAGGATGGGTCTCTTGCCGAACATTAGATGATCATCCAGCCACACGGAATGGTAACCTAATCGTTCACACTCTAGAACGACATCCCGAACACGATTAAACAATGGTGAGGTATTCTTTTCTCCGAATTCAAAAGCATAAAAAGGAAGAAACACACCGAAATTGACTTTGCTCAACGTATTGTCCCCCTCAAACTACGTAAACACTGCCCAAGCCATAACTAAAGGATAAACTAGGCTATAATAGATGCTAGGTTACTGAAAACGTAATTCACAACACAGTTTAACCTATAAATAAGGAGGCAATAATCTCACGGAGTACCAGTCTCCGCACCTTCGATGGCGTGGTCCTAAGCGGCATAATTGCTGTTCTTCTCGCATATGCCTAGAGCATCATTTACAATGTATGCTACCGTGCAACCGCGGATTGATCTTGTTTTCTGAGCGTAGTATCCCATGCGTGCATGCAAGCCTCTAAGAAGCGCTCGCGTGTTTCAATTAGTTCCATCGTCTTTTCGTCAAGGCTTGCCATACGAGCTAAGTCGGTCAATGTAACCAGACCTACTAAGCGGTTTCCTTCTACTATAGGTAGTTTCTTCACCTTTTTTTCAAACATAAGTTTCGCAGCTTCAACAAGTTGCATGTCTGGCTTTCCAACGATTACCCGTTTTGTCATTATTTCGGTAACATTAGTTTCTTTCGGATTCTTGCATTTTTCTAAAACTCTTTCAAGCATATCTCTTTCAGTTATAATCCCAACAACCTGACCGTATTGAAGAACCACCAAACAACCTATTCTATTCTCATTCATAAGTTTTACAGCGTCGTAGGCTGAGACATCTCTCTGTAGAGTAATAACGTTTTTAATCATTACTTCCTCAATTTTCATTGTCATCATCTTGTGAAAAATTGGTGAGGTAGTAAATTAATAAATTTATCTAAGCGTAAATTTTGATTCAAAATTAAAATCGCAAATAAGCTGCATGCATGCACGCAATGGTCAGCGATTATTATCGAGCTAAGAAAGTTCTTGAAAAGGAAAGTGTTGACCTTACAAGTAGATTGACGACCTTTCAAAAACAATAATCCTAATTCCATCTGTCTTTCTAGCGCGTGAATGACCACGGATGCTGTTAGATGCACAAAATTATTAGCTACATGAAAACTTTGTGGATGTCAAAACGCCAGCGGGGCAGCGAGTTGACAGAGGCAGTATCTACAGGTAAGCTTCAGTGACGTATCTGCGCATCATTCTGTGGCTGTTAAAATAATACGCAATCTTTCCTATAGAATTCTTCATCATCTGTATCCAGTCGTCTCTCTTCTGATAGAACGTTGGGATAATTATGTATTCCAATTTATTGTACAAATCATCTAAATCTCTAATTTTAGCCTCATCGGTTGAGAGCCGCTCATCTGGATGCGGACCTATAGCCCAGCCTGTAACACCCTCAACCCAGCCTTCGACCCACCAGCCGTCTAAGACGCTGAAATTTATCACACCGTTATGTGCTGCCTTCATTCCACTTGTGCCTGAGGCTTCTAATGGTCGTAAGGGAGTGTTTAGCCAAACATCAACTCCTGGAATCAACCTAGCCGCGAGCTCCATATCATAATCTTCTAAATAAACAATTTTGATCTCATCCTTCAGTTTCTCAATGTAACCAAAAATTTCTTGAATTAGCCTTTTTCCCATTTCGTCCTTAGGATGGGCTTTTCCAGCAAAAACGATCTGCATCTTTCCTTTTTTGTTGGTCTTTTTTAGTTTTTC
>CAZXCX010000173.1:0-2717 GCA_964639375.1 uncultured Candidatus Bathyarchaeia archaeon | reverse complement strand
TCAAAATCCTCAAGCGTCTCGCCGAAACAGTACCTGCACTGCAAATTGCACTCAGTTGTCAGTACCACGTGAAAGAACATGCTTTGCCTTTAAACGAAAACTTGCTTTTAAGCGTATTTTTCCTTGGCTTTCCTAGCTTTCTCGATGTAACTCTTGAGCTCCCTTTCCTTAATCTGTTTTTCAGGCAAAGTCTCAGGAGCATAAACCAGAGGCAAAACAGCTAAAAACAAGAAAAAGCTTGCCAAAGAAAAAGCCATCGGTAAAGAAGCTGCCCCTGCATAAGGCGTGACAAGAAATGATATGAAGCTGGAAATCAAGAAGGGCAAAGTTCCTATAAGATAATATTTTTCTTTTGAGCGATTTACTGCCAAGTCACCCCATATAATTAAGTAGAACATGAGCGCAAATATTCCCCATGCAACGCCGTCTAATAACACGTAAAAATACAATGCAATAGGGCTTGAAAAGGAGAGACTAAGCACTGCATATCCAATTCCTACCATTATAAAGGCGGAAATAATCATTCTTTTTCGTCCGATTTTGTCTGATAATAGGCCACCAATTAACGCAGATAGCCCGCCAATTCCGAATTCTCCTATCGAAATTAGATAACGTAGGTTAGTTCCTAAGAAATATTGCTGTAATTGAATGTCAAAAAAGGGTATTTCTAAGAAGTTAATCAAACAAAACAGGGTCCATGGAATAAAATATAAGATGAAGGCTCTTTCATGAAGAATTGTTCCATAAGAAACATCTGCAATTTCGGCTTTTTGTTCGTTTTTCGGCTTAGACAACAAGAAAGCAACTAAACCTAGACCCCTCCAGATAGTGAAAAGCAGTATACCTACAAAAAAATCCAACATTGTGGTCAAAAATCCAATCGCAACCATCCCCATGGAAGCTAGAAAATAAAGAATCCCTCCAAAAGAACCTCTATGTTCCACATTAGTGTTATCAGCAAAGTATGCTAGACAAGAAGGGAACCCTAATCCTAACGAAAAACCTAAGAAAATCGAAATAAAGTAGACCCATCCTATTTCTCCGCTTTTCATAAGAAGCATTGACAAAGAAACTATTGTCCCAATAAACATCCATAATGAGAGTAATTTGCGGCGCTTAAGTTTACTTACCAAAAAATTTCCAAAAAGTGCAGAAATTACAATTGCCATATAATGAACGAAATAAATTAGCAGTAGGGCATTATATTCTATCTGAAGACTATCAAGTACATTTGCAAAAAAAATGAAGAGCGGAAAATACCATGAAAATGAATTAAAGATTGCTACGAAAATTGATTTAGCTTCCTTCTGCCCAAGTAGCTTTTTCGTAGAACCTATTACTTTCATCTTCAACACGACGTGATGTATCAACTATTAATTAGAAACATATCCTCTTAATGCTTTTAAATGCCTTTTCATAGAACAATATTCTAGAACGAAAAACTTATTAACTAACTGTTGGACACATATACAGTTGAGGGAGGAAGGATGAAGGCTAAACCAACCAACCCACCTAAGAAGGAGAAACCAACCCGTTTTCACGGATATTAGACATTTTCTTGTATGTCTTCAAGTGTTCCTTGTATAAGCAAGCATAGTTCGTACTTTGAACGTTTTTTCAATTGTGGCTGGTCAATACTATTTAAGGCTTCTTCTGAAAAAGCTTCCATTGTTTTTATCAACTTTTGAGCATTTTTATCTTCAAATATTATCTCAACTAGTTTTTCAGTTAATTCTTCAGAATTTTTTGGCGAAGAATCAAGAGCAAGTATAATTTCTTTTACTTTCGAGTTGCCAGAGGCATACAAAACTGGAAGCGGTAAACATTTATTTTTTATTCTGTTTTGTAGTTCTACTGGCTCAAAGATGTCAATGAAATCTTCTCTTATTGCGATGAGGGCTCCTAAGATTTTGGCATACCTTCCTATAGCTTCAATTTCTTTGTCTGTCCCTCTCCCAATTATAGCGCCTATTCTTGCATGTACTTCAATCGTAGCACCTTTCCTTTCTAAAATGCGAAGATACTCTTTCGGTGAAATTTCTAACTTTTTCTTTAAATCAACTTCACGTAGGTGAGCGTTCCCGAATTCGCAGAAACTGTTTTCTATTGTAGATAAAATTTTTCTCATAGTTTCCGATGGAAAACGATTGCTCTGTTCATGAAGAAAGATGAAACCCTTTAGGAATAGCGCGTCTCCTATTAAGAGCGCTGTCTCTTCACCAAATTTACCGAAAACTGTAGGTTTGCCGTTTTTAAACTTTGATTGATCTATTATGTCGTCATGTATGTCTATTGCAGCGCTTAATAATAACATCACAGCTTGCATTGGAATGGCAGTTTCAAGATTTCCACCTACTGCCTCGCAGGTGAGCGAGAGTATTCCGGGATGCGTTATATCATCCCAATTTTCAACATAATATTCCAGAGCTTCATGTGCTTTTGGGCTTTCTATCCTAATCGTTAAAAGTTGCTTACGGACCAGTTCATGCGCCTTCACGCCTCTTTCTTTAAGAATAGCCAACACTTTGTTCATGATCTTTTCGTTAGCTTTCTCATAATTTTTCTGTGATTTTCGTTTCATCACTTTCTCCTATGGTTACTATGTCTTGTTTTTGTATTTGTCATTTTAGGTTATCGTATCCTAATCAAAAACAAAACTCTTAATAGCCTACGGCTTAATTCACAAGTTTCATGAGCCAGACGAAGCAAATCGAGGA
>CAZXCX010000172.1:0-2726 GCA_964639375.1 uncultured Candidatus Bathyarchaeia archaeon | reverse complement strand
AACCCCTTGAAGAAGCGGAATATTCATGGAAAATCTTCAAGGTTGACGAACATGTGGGCGCCGCGATAGTGGGCTTAAGCTCCGACGCCAGAATACTTACTGATCAAGCGCGCATATACGCGCAAAGCAACAAGCTAACCTACGACGAACCCATCGATGTTGAAGTTGTAACCAAACGAATATGCGATATACAGCAGATGTACACGCAACATGCTGGTGTGAGACCCTTCGGAGTTTCAATGATATTCGGCGGAGTCGACAAAAGCGGAACACGTGTTTTCGGAACACACCCAAGCGGAACCTACAGAAGCTATAAAGCCACAGCCTTAGGCGCTGGAAGAGAAACAGTGTTGTCGATATTGAAAGAAGAATACCGTGAAGACATGAGCCTAGAAGAAAACACAAAACTAGCAGTAAAATGCCTAGTAAAAGCCTTAGAAGCTAGACAACTGCCGCTCAGAATAAAAATCGCGATAATCCCTGCAGCAACGAAGAAACTGGAAATGTTAACCGACGAAACAGTAGAAGGCTATATCAAAGAGCTGGGTTCGAGCAAGTGACAATTTAATGAGTGAGAATTACACCATTGCACGCTTAACAAAAGATAACGAGCATTTTGAAATTCTGGTAAAACCCCAGAAGGCATTAGACTACCGTACAGGAAAAATTGCCGGAATAACAGAGGTTTTAGCAGCCGAAACCATTTTTGCTGACGCAAACAAAGGCACGAAAGTCTCAGAGGAACAAATGCGCAAAGCCTTCGAAACAACAGACCCCCTGAAAATCGCAGATGTAATACTAAAGAAAGGCACGCTTCAGCTTACAACAGAGCAAAGGCGTAAGATGATTGAAGACAAGAGAAAACAAGTAATAGACTTCATATCAAGGCAAGCAGTTGACCCGAAAACCAACCTTCCACACCCGCCGTTGCGCATAGAAAACGCCATGGAACAGATCCGCTACCCAATAGACCCCCACAAACCCGTGGAAGAACAAGCCAGAGACATCGTGAAACTCTTACGGCCCATTCTGCCTTTGAAAATAGAACAAATATCTTTGGGCGTCCATATACCCGCTGAATACTCAGCAAGGGCTTATGGAGCAATCAAGAATTTCGGCACAATAAAACAGGAAGAATGGCGTGCAGACGGTTCATGGTACGGCATACTAGAAATGCCTGCCGGAGCGTACGCTTCGTTCCTTAACAAACTTGGAGAAATAACGAAAGGAAATGGAGAAGCGAAAATAATTACCTAAAAAATTTGAATTTGATTGGAGGTTAGTGAGGTTATGCCAATGTTTTTTGAAAAAAAGCAGCTTGTAACGCCTGGAGAATTGCTTGCAGAAGGCGATTACTTAGCTGGCGAAAACACATACGCAGAAGACAACAAAATCTACGCCTCGCGAATCGGACTTGCAGACTATGACAACAAAAAAGTGAACGTCGTCGCTTTGAGAGCAATCTATTTTCCAAAAGTAGGCGACATGGTGATAGGCACAATCTTAGAAGTTGGATTCAACGGCTGGACAGTAGATATCAAAGCACCTTACACGGCGCTTCTTAGAGCATCAGATGTTCTAAGCAGAACGTTCAAACCACAAAATGACGAATTATCACAAGTCCTTAACGGGGGAGATTTGATAGTTGCCAAAATAGCTTCGTACGACAGAGCTCATGACCCACAGCTCACAGTCGGCGAGCCGGGCTTGGGAAAAATAACCCGTGGACAGATAATTAAAGTAACTCCGACGAAGATCCCCCGCGTTATCGGCAGGAAAGGTTCAATGATTTCCATGATAAAACAGGAAACAGGCTGCCAGATAATTCTGGGACTCAACGGAGTCATATTGGTCACTGGAAAAAGCCCAGAGGACGAGGAACTCGCTATGATGGCGATTCAAAAAATTGAAGAGGAATCCCACACAAGCGGTCTAACAGATCGCGTCACACAATTCCTTAAAGAAGAAAAAGCAAAACGGGAGGAAAATAAGAATGAGTAAAAAACCTGAAAAATTAATCGATAAAAAAGGTTTAAGGTTGGACGGTAGAAAACCAGACGAGTTAAGACCTATAAAAATCGAAGTAGGCATTTTGTCAAACGCTGATGGTTCAGCATACATCGAACAAGGAAAGAACAAGATTTTGGCCGCGGCGTTCGGTCCGAAAGAAATGCATCCAAAGCATCTATCACGTCCAGATCGTATGGTGCTACGATGCCGTTATCACATGGCGCCTTTCTCGGTGCAGGAACGCAAGTCCCCAGCGCCTTCAAGAAGAGAGATAGAGCTTTCAAAGGTAATCAGGGAATCTCTTGAACCTTCGCTGTTCGTGGAATATTACCCGCGGACGGGCGTAGACATTTTCATTGAAGTCTTACAGGCGGACGGCGGAACAAGATGCGCAAGCATTACTGCGGCTTCCTTGGCTTTAGCAGATGCGGGCATTCCCATGCGCGATCTGGTGGTTGCGTGCGCCGCGGGCAAAGTCGACGACACAGTGGTTCTGGACCTAATGGATACCGAAGACAAAGTAGGCGCAGCTGATGTCCCTGTGGCTGTCATGCCCAACTTGAATGCGGTTACTCTGCTGCAGATGGATGGCATCCTCGCGCCAGAAGAGTTCGAAAAAGCAGTAAACTTGGCAATAGAAGGATGTAAAAAGATTTACGATTTACAAAAGGAAGCGTTAAAAACCAAGTATATGGCCGTCAAGCAAGAGGAGGAGG
>CAZXCX010000171.1:0-2745 GCA_964639375.1 uncultured Candidatus Bathyarchaeia archaeon | reverse complement strand
CTAACTCCCGGCGCTTTTTGAGCTATTTCCATACCCGATCCTGTTCCTATCACAATCAAGTCGTATTCTTTCATAACAAAACACGGTTTGATAGTACATACAAGAGTTTAATACAAAAACTTTTATGTCCAAAGGATTTGGTAACTGGCAGCAGACACGTTTCTTTTTTAGAAAACTATAATTGATTTCTAGGGTTTCGATAATTAAGAATACGTCAGTTATTCTTTAAATGCTACTTTTGAAGATTATTTTATCTTGGTTTTAGAATACTAGGATATTCCAGAACAACAAGTTTCAAATTTTTTCTTCAAAAATAGCGCCATATGTATAAAGCACCTTTTTTGAGTTTTTTAAGTCGAAAAGCATTGATTTTTCCACTTAACTGTATAAATGCGTGAATTTATAAGGAATTAAGGTGTATATCCAAATGTTGTGGATATGACATGAAAGTATACTAACCAAGAAAAGCAAACCATGTTATATCAACATTAACCAGAAGAAAATTGGGATAACATTGCCAAACAGAAAGGTCAAAAAGAAAAAAATCAAAGAAAAAGATGAGGGCTTTGCCTTCCGCGTCAAAATCGGTGAATATGAAGTCGAAATCAAGGGAACCCGTGAAGAGGTAACAAAAACCCTTGAGAACCTCCCAAACTTGATTACTAACGTTCACAAAGCTTTTGAAAACGTAAAACCTAAAACCGTCGCAACGCTGACCGTGAAGACAGAATCACCACCCAAAACGAAAGCGATGCCTAAAACGCCTGCACAAACATACCCAAAAATAAAGTCCGCAACCAACTGTGAAGATGCAGTTCTAAGACTTTTGGAAACCGACTGGGGCAAATGGCGACCGAGAACCATGGAAGAACTAAAGGACGCCATTAAAGCAAACAAGATCAAGTATACTAAGCGCACTTTAACGAAAACGCTCAACAGGCTTGCTGACAAGGGAATGGTGCGGCGCTGGAGCACGAACACAGGTTTTGTTTACATACTCGCTGAAGAAAAACCCTCAAGCTCTGGAGGAGAAACACAATGAAACGAATCGAGGCGCGGATTAAGACGCCCTTCGGCGAAGTCGTTATTGAAGGTGAGAATCCTAAAGAAATCCTTAGCATGCTGGAAACTATGCCAGCGAACTTCGTCGAGAAGCTTTCCGACTTCGTTTCGAACAAGCTGACGCCTTCAGGAGCACAATTGAAGGGCATCGTCGAGCTTACGACTGAAGGCCCAGTAATAGTGACGCGGGAGAAACTTACCCATTACGAGGCAGTGGGCTTGGTCCTCTACGCGTCAGAGGACAAAACTAACACGGCTGCCCAGGTGACTAAGCTTTTGCAATCCAGCGGAATAAAAAGCATGGTTCCTGCACGGTTAAATGAAATGACTAAGCGAGGGCAAGTTTTCAAGCCTGACCCGAACAAGCCAGAATTTAAGCTGACGATTCAAGGCGAAAAATGGATCGAAGACGACGTTATATCGAAACTCAGAGGCAAAATGAGTTGACAGAAAAACCGGAAAAAGTCGCAGTCCACCTCAAATACAAAAATGTTGAAAAAACGTTTTCTGCAACCCCAGAAGAGACATGGCTTCTGCTAAACAAGTTTTTCAACGAGTTTCTCCCCTCATTTGAAATCGCAAATAAGCTATGGCTCAGCGTTGACCTGCAGCAACTCGTCAAAGACTGCGAAGGCCTAATCGCTTTCTCGCAAGAAGGCGTAAACCTGCTAGTGCCTAAGAGCAAGTTGACGGACAACGAGACTTTGTCACTGTGGCTTTTGGCAAGTTATTTGGGGCATAAGCTGAGCATGATAGAGAGCGATGCCATTTCAAAAGAGGAGTTGCAGACAAAACTTGGGAAAAGTGGCAAAATAACTAGCACCCGTTTAGGTGAACTCATAAAAAGCGATGTGGTAACGAAGACGGCTGACGAAAAGTTCAGGATCACAACGTTCGGCGTTGCTCAGATGCAAAAGGACACACTCCCAAAAATAAAAGCTAAAACAAACGCCTGAAGCGCTGCACGCGACTCTTTTCTGGAAAAGCATATTACTATCTAGCTACACTTTTTATTTTTGAGGAGGATTATTGTGGACCTAATTATGGCAGTAATTTATGCAGTTATGGGCATTTTTGATTCGATTCCCCAGTTCGACATAATTGCGCTTGTTGTCCTCGTCATAATTGGCATAATAATCATATTACTCATCCGCTTGCTTCTGATTCTCATTCCTGCAGTGCTTCTTGCGCTTGTGGTGTGGTTTCTCACGGGAAGTCTCTTTTGGGCTGGAATAACATTTCTCGTCATCGCAGCCTTATCCATTCTAAAGAAACTCTAACAACATTAATTCGCCAAGTGCAAAACTCCACTTTCATAAAACTTTTATCCACCACCAAACTAATGACCTGTGGCTCTTGATTTTGGAAAACTGAGAATAGGATTAGGGTAGGGTCAGAAGGCGTGTGACAAATAGTGAAGGCGTAAGGGGTAGTTTTCAAAAAATATGTTTCTAATTCTATCTCTTAAGCTCTACAATTGGGATTAGTTGAGCTACAAAATGGTTTGTACGTAAGTTCGAGAAAAACCCAGAGTCTTTTGCTTTAATCCTTATAGACTGATTTGGACAAATCTAATATATGGACAGGCAAGATTAACCCCGAACAAGGTGCGCGAAATGAAACTTTTGCTTGATGAGATGTACGCGGGTTTGAAAGAGTATTTTGAGACTCTGGGTTATGAGG
>CAZXCX010000170.1:0-2755 GCA_964639375.1 uncultured Candidatus Bathyarchaeia archaeon | reverse complement strand
GAAAATACGATCACGCAGCTGAAACGCGAAGACAAAAAAGTTGCCCTAAGAATAAACATCAAAGGAAAAGAAGACGAGAACACAGCGGTCAAAGCAACGGAACTTTCAACCGACTACATAATCCTCAACTGCCTCGACTGGCGCGTCATCCCCTTAGAAAACCTCATCGCAAGAACCCGCGGCAAAAGCAAGCTAATTGCAGAAGTGGCAAACTCTGAAGATGCCCGACTGGTTTTAGAAGCACTGGAATTGGGAACAGACGGCGTTCTGATGAAAGCTTCAGACGCTGACGAACTCATGAAAACTATCGCCTTAGTCAAGAAACAAGCTCCCAAAATCGAGTTGGTTCCCGCAAAAGTCACCGCTGTTAAACAGATTAGCACTGGGGCAAGAGTTTGCGTGGACACCTGCGACCTTATGGCACCAGGTGAAGGAATACTCGTCGGAGTCCAAGCTGCCGGGTTCTTCCTTGTCGAGGCTGAAGTTCACGAAAACCCCTATGTGCAATCTCGGCCTTTCAGAGTTAACGCTGGCTCCCTCTCTATGTACACTTTGGCGTCTCTGCAGAACACGCGGTACTTGTCAGAGCTGAAAGCAGGCGATGAAGTCCTTATAGTTGACAGAAAAGGAAACGTGAGACCCGCGAACGTGGGAAGAGTGAAAATCGAGCTTAGACCATTAATCCTCGTGGAAGCCGAGGTTGAAGGAAAGAAAATCAAAACGATACTTCAAAATGCTGAAACCATAAGACTCGTAACCGCGAAAGGGTCGAAGCCAGTGACAGAATTGAAAGCTGGCGATGAGGTTTTAGCCCATTTAGCCATGACTGGGGGCAGACATTTTGGCGTTGCCGTGCCTGACGAAACGGTGATAGAACGGTGACTCCTCGAATTTGCGTGTCGATTCTTCCCAAAACCATCCCTGAAGCTCTGCGGCTAATTGAAAAAGTGGAAGAGTCTAACGCGAATTTCATTGAAGTAAGACTCGACTGCCTTAAAAATCAGCGCGAATTAGCTGATTTGGCGACTCACGGGCAGATGCCAAAGATTGCCACGGACAGATCTTCCCGAACCGAAAAGGAGCAAAGACAGATGCTGCTAAGCGCAGCCAAGAGTGGCTTTGAATATGTAGATATAGAATTATCCACTCCGCAGCTTAAGGACTTCGTCAAGGAACTGAAAGCGCTAGGCGCTAAACCAATCGTGTCCTTCCACAAGTTTAATGGCTCTTTAAGCTCTTCAGAATTGAACAGCATTCTTGAAAGGGAAATCTCCAGCGGAGCGGACGTATGCAAAATCGTGACAACCGCAAAGCGGATTGAAGATAACCTCACCATCTTGAATTTCACGTCAGCAGCATCTAACAAGACAAAACTCGTGTGTTTCTGCATGGGCGAGCTTGGCAAGGTTTCCAGACTCTTATCTCCCCTGTTCGGCGGCTTCTTCACCTTCGCTTCTCTTGAGCGAGGCAGCGAAACAGCCTCTGGACAAATGACTATTCAAGAAATGAAGGCAGCTTACGAGCTTTTGGGGCAAAAATGATGGTTATCTCGGGGAAAACACGAGTGTGCGGCGTTATCGGCGATCCTATAGAGCACACTCTAAGCCCGACTATCCATAACGCGGCATTTGATCATCTGAAACTTGATTTCATTTTTTTAGCGTTCAAAGTAAAAGCTGCTGACTTGGAAAACGCGGTACGGGGCATGCGAGGGTTAGGCATTCATGGATTGAATGTAACTATGCCCCATAAGAGCACAGTGATTAGTTTTTTAGACGAAGTAGACCCAACCGTGCAGTTCCTCGGTTCAGCCAACACCATTCTAAATAAAGATGGGAAACTTTCAGGCTTTAACACTGACGGCGTTGGCGCGTTGAAAGCTCTGCGAGAAAACGGCGTAGCCCTGTCTGAGAAAAAAATGCTCTTGCTTGGAGCAGGCGGCGCTGCAAAAGCCATAGCTTTCGCTCTTGCCAAAGAAGTTGGAGAACTTGCCATTTTGAATAGAACAGCTGAAAAGGCAAACGAACTAGCAGAAACGTTAGGGCGAATGTTTAACAAAAAAGTCGTGGGTGGCGCCCTTTCTTCAGAGGCTATAGCGAAGAATCTGCGAGATTCAGATATAATAATTAATGCAACCTCTGTGGGGATGAAACCAAACCTTAGCCAAAGTCTAGTAGCGCCTCAATGGTTGAAATCCGATTTAGCAGTGATGGATATAGTCTATAACCCTGTTGAAACAAAGCTGGCGAAAGATGCTAAAGCAGCAGGTGCCAAAGTAGTCAGCGGCGTCGAAATGCTGATTTACCAAGGAGCAGCATCCTTTGAAATCTGGACTGGCTGCTCGGCTCCCATCGAAGTCATGAGAAGAGCGGCGCTAAACAAACTTTCAAGCGCAGGTGCAAGCAAATGACGGGGAAAGCTGAGGCAATAGCTCATGGCGCGGCAACAATTGTAAATGCGATTGCTTTGGGTAAAGGTGCCGCTTTCGGAGTTGACTTGTGGACAAAGGCTGAAGTTAGATTAACAGAAGAGCCAAACGTAATCAAGGGAGAAATCACGTCAGACCCAGCGGAGAGTCCTGTTCTAATAGAAAAAACAGTGTCGCGAGTTTTCAAGCATTTCAGCGTTGAAAAACGCTTTGGTGCAAAAGTGAAAACTTGGTCCAACATTCCCGTCGCTAGAGGTCTTAAAAGCAGTAGTGTAGCGGCAAACGCCGTAGCCCTAGCAGCAGTCGCAGCTTTGGGCAAGACGCTTG
>CAZXCX010000169.1:0-2850 GCA_964639375.1 uncultured Candidatus Bathyarchaeia archaeon | reverse complement strand
GATATAGAGAAGCCAAAATGTTTTCACGTTCTCGAAAAAGCCAGAGAGCGATTGCAAATCCCAGTTTGGCATGATGACCAGCAGGGAACAGCCACCGTCATCTTGGCAGGCTTGATAAACGCGTTCAAAATCGTGGGCAAGAAACCACGCGAAAGCCTCATAACCCTAGTGGGTTCTGGCGCCGCTAACGTACGGACAGCTTACGTGCTGATAAGGTGGGGCGTCAAACCCGGCAACATAATAATGGTAGACACCAAGGGTGTAGTTCACCCCCATAGAAAGGATATAACAAAAGAAGAAGACCCCTGGAAATACGATTTAACTCAGAAAACTAATGCTGAGGGACGAACAGGCGACATCTCGGAAGCCTTCAAAGGCGTAGACGCCGTAGTCGCCGCGTCAAAACCAGGTCCAGACACCATAAAAAAAGCGTGGGTCAAAACAATGGCAGATAACGCGGTGCTCTTCGCATGCGCCAACCCTGTCCCCGAAATATGGCCTTGGGAGGCAGAAGCAGCAGGAGCGCGGATCGTGGCAACAGGCAGAAGCGACTTCCCCAATCAAGTTAACAACAGCTTGGGGTTTCCAGCTATCTTCCGTGGAGTGTTAGATGTGAAGGCGAAAACCGTTACAGATGACATGTGCATCGCAGCGGCTCAAGAATTGGCTAAATTCGCTGAGGAAAGAGGCATGCACGAGAAAGATATTCTGCCGAGAATGGAGGAATGGGAGGTTTTCCCAAGAGAAGCGGTTGCCTGCGCACTAAAGTCGATTGAGCAGGGAGTGGCAAGGGTAAAGCCAAGCCGACAAGAATTGTACCAGCGAGCTTCCGCCATAATTCAGAACGCTCGGCAGTCAACAGAGCTTCTTATGAAACACAATTTAATAAAGCCGCCTCCATCTGAAGGCAAACTTTTAAAATAAACCGCGCCCAGCCACAAAATCCCCGAAGCTTCCCAAAAAGGAGAAAATTATTTAAGCGGTTCCATAGAACATAAGTAAGTCAGGGATAAAAAAATGCGTTTAGACTATACCTTATACGTACTAGCCGCGTTACTCTTAATCATAACAGTAGTACCTTTTGTCGTAACAATAGAAGGCGTAGAATCAGAAACAAGAAGCCTCTGGGTGGTAACAACCGTCGTGCTGGGACTCTTATCTATCGGCTTGGGCTACTCTCAAAGACCAAAAACAAAAGCACAAGCTTGCCAGCCGGCAGTGCAAATCCCTCAAACAACGGTGCCGCAAAAACCAGCAACAACAATTGAAACACCCGCCATGACAGAAGCGTCAACGCCTGCAGCTCCCACTATAGAATTAACTCAGGTGAAAGGCATCGGCGAAAAAAGAGCCACGCAACTAAAAGCCCTAGGAATAAACAGCGTTGATGACTTAGCCAAAGCCTCAGCAAAAACAATCGCTAAGAAATTGCAAATTTCCCCGAAGATCACTAAAAAATGGATTGCTAGCGCGAAAGAACTCGTTAAGTAAGCATTTAAAAAAGGGAACAAACTGCCAAGTTTACAGGGGCAGTATTTTTACTATATTTCTTTTTTCCAAACGCTTGATGGCGTCTAGGCACTCGCCTTTTTTCTTTCCCGTAAGATTCAGGTTTTGCATTATATCCCTAATTGACATGCCGGGCTTCCCAAAATTTGCATGCCGCTTGTAGAGGTGCCGAACAATAGACTTTTCAAGTTTGCCGCATCGCCATGTGGTGTTGCGTATCAAAACAACGATTGTCTGAACGAGAGTTTGTTCTTTGGATTTGCGTCCTCGTAAACCCCCCAACTCTCCCCCACCAACCTAGCCTAGTTACATCAGCATTTTTAAACGTTTGTTCCTAGAACGTAAGCTAGGTGTTTTAAAATTAAGCTTTGGCTGTAAGTTTTGATGTTAAACTGGCAAAAGCTTTCTTGTCTGTGAAGTTTTGGTTGCGTGAGGCGGTTATTGTAGGGTTTTCTGGAGATATAAGCCGTGCGTGTCGCCATAATATTTTTCAAGGTTGCCTACTTTCTTGTATCCGAGTTTTCGGTAAAGGTTTAATGCGGCAACGTTATCTTCTCGAACTTCTAAGCGACATTCTTTGATGCCATTTTTTCTGAGTATAGTTTCAACTTCGCGGAGCAGTTTTTGCGCTATTCCTTTGCGGCGATAGGAAGGTGTTATGTCCACTGTTAATATGTGTCCAAATGACGCGTTTCTTCTGATGTCTACTCGTGCTATTGCAAAACCAGCTATTTCGCCGTTTACTCGTGCTACTAATCCGATGGCGTTGCAATCGGTTAACAAGTAGGCTAATTGTTGTTTTGTAAACGCTTCCTGTTCAAAACATTGTTTTTCGATTTCGTAAAGCTTATCCAGACGTCTGATTGATACGTCTTCAATCTTTATCTCCATGCCTATCGTGAAACAAGAAGTGTAAAGGGTGATTTTAGGCTTTTTCCACAGGCAGGTTGTTCGCTGGAGCTAAAACTGGTTTCAGTTCGAGCCATTGTTGTGCTATAAAGCCTATGAAAAATCTTAGCCAGAGTGTTATGAGCCTGGTCAGTATTGTTGCTGTGGCGCTTATTCCTGCTGCTTCTGGTCCTAGGAGTGAAATGTAAATGGTGGTCATGGTGATTTCTGGAAGCCCCACCTCAAAGGGGATGCCCAGGGGTATAGATTTGACGGCTAAAACTATGGCTGAGGTTATGAGAATCACACTCCATGAAACAGGAAACCTGAGCGACAGAAAGACCAAATACGGTATGCTTAAACTGAGAATCCAAGCTAACACGAGATAAAACAGGGAGAAAACAAGCGCTTTGGGATTATGCTTGAATTCTTTCATTGAATCGTGAAAACTCT
>CAZXCX010000168.1:0-2861 GCA_964639375.1 uncultured Candidatus Bathyarchaeia archaeon | reverse complement strand
CAACTTCGTGAAACAAGCATTCGAAATAATCCACCTACGCACAGGAAAAAACCCCGTAGAAATCCTCGTCCAAGCCGTAGAAAACGCAGCGCCATGCGAAGACACCACACGCCTCAGCTACGGCGGAGTCGTTTATCGCCTATCAGTAGACATCTCACCCCAACGCCGCATAGACCTAGCGCTAAGGCACCTAACAGAAGGCCCACGCAAAGCCTCAGCCAACAACCCACGCAGCATACAAGAAACCATAGCAGACGAACTAATCCAAGCAGCAAACCACGACATCAAAAGCTACGCCATCGCCAAACGCCACGAAATAGAACGAATCGCCCAGTCATCGCGCTAGCGCACGTGAATCTCCACCACATCCCCATCATCCAAAACAAAACCACACCCAACCTTCTGAGGACTAAACACCAACCGTTCAGCCCACACTCTCGCAAAAGCAAAATCCCGCTCAAAATCCGAATGAATGCTCCGAGCCAAATCCGCCACCGTAGCACCACGCCGAAGCGTAAACGGCCGCTGCGAAGGCTCTCTGGCACCGGGTTCTTTCGTGTAAACCCGTATCACACCCAACGCCCTAAACAACACCTCACCAAGCCGCTCCAGTCCCAGCTTTTTCTCACAAGAAACAGCAACCACTGGAACACGCCCAGCCACGTAACTCTCCAGCCGCTGCAAATTAGCTTCAGCACCCGCCGCATCCAACTTGTTAGCCACAACCACCGCCGGCCTGTACGTGGTACTCTCAAAAATCGCATCCTCCACCTCGTCTAAAGTCACCTCGCCAGAAATCTTCACCACCGCGTCTCCAATGCGATAGCTCCGCAAAAGCGCTTCAACCTCCCGCATCGTGCAATCCACCAGCCTGCCAACGAGAATTATCCGCAAGCCAGCACCCATGTAACGCCTATCGATATCCACCCTGCCCCGAGGCTTACTCACCAAAACACGCGCCTTCTCCAACTCGCCCAACACAAGGCTTAACTGCGCCACCGCATCATGAGACAAATCCACCATCAAGATTAAGCCGTCCGCGTTCCGCGCAAGCGCAAGCGACTGCAACCCCCACGCACGCCCACCCGCAGAACCCTCCATCAACGCTGGCGCCTCCACAACCTGAAACTGCACATCCTCAAAATTCAAGATACTCGGAACAGGCGCGCGTGTAGTGTAAGGCGCAGCGGAAACCAGAACATTCGCGTTCGTCACCGCCGAAAGCAAACAGCTTTTCCCCACGTTAGTCACGCCCAACAGCGCGATTTGCGCGGCGCCCTCCTTCTCAATGAAAAACTTCGGTCCACCCCGTCCAGCCCGCTTTTGCTTGCGCTCCTCCATCTCCTTTCGGAGAACAGCCATCTTCTTCTTAATCCGCCCGCGCAGCTTCATGGTACCCTTGTGCTGCGGCACCAAACTTAGGAATTCCTGCATGCGCTGAAGCTTCTCGCGTGGGTTCCGCGTGGCTTCAACTTCAGCCCACTTGTCCTTGGCTTCAGGAGGCAAATTCGTCGGCATAACGCTTCAGCTTAATACTCTCCAAAACAAGTTTAATACAATTTCTAGGCCCGCTTGCAACAACTCAAACTCGATACATAGGCAATTACTTGGTGAAGCAGAGTTTTGAGCGTATGAGTTGGGGTTACAGTTCAGGAAACGCAAATAAAGAACAAAAGGCTAAAAACTATGCGGAGTCAGCAACCTTTCGCGGGGTTGCCCTAGCCTGGTAGGGGGCAGGCCTGCTAAGTCTGTGGTCGAAAGGCCGCGTGGGTTCAAATCCCACACCCCGCGCTTAACTTCTTTTGCCAATTAAAACTTTTTTGTTGCCTATTTCAGAAAATAAAGCGTAAAAATCGCTAAAAAACCAGTCGACCGCACTTATCTTACTCGATAAAACGGCTTAGCATTTGAACTTTGCATATAACAGGTGAGCAAAAATGCGCGCGCTCGGCACCTCTTTCGTGTTCATTGTGGGAACATAATGTGGAGAGCGTACACTTATCATGGGAAAAGGTTAGCAAGGCATTAGAATAAAGAAATACTATCTTTATTCTCTTAGTCTACCTTGCGATATCTATTTCTTATTTGAGTAACCGTTTTCAAGGAGGCAATAACAACTATAGATGATGCAGAAACAACAGCTCCAGCTGAGATTAATAGGAATGGAATAGCAGGAGGATATTTGGTTTCAAATCCGAACCCTGCTCCGTAGTAAGTGCCGTTATACTCAAAATAACTTGTTCCTAAAGCAGTTAGCAAGTCATCAATCTGGGTTTCTTCTGGAGAACCGATATTCACATAATCTTGGCTCGACATTGCCTTACGAAGTTGGGCATCAGGATTCTCCAAGACAAAATAATATTTAGGCTTCTCACTGAGCCGAGAGGCATAAATTATGTATGATGAATGGTGTATAGATTGCATTTCAATTATGCCATATATAGATATAAACAGTGTCAATGTAAAGAAGACTAAAGCAAAATGTGTTTCAGAGAGCCTTCTTGCCATATTACCACTCATCAACGCTCTAATTGAACACCATGTTCTTTTTTGGGGTAATAGGCATATAGGTGTCTTAATCAATATACGCAAAATCTGACAGCTGACAATACAAGAGAATTGTTAATTATCGGCTCTCACTTGACTAATGGAAAGAGATTAATTTTATCCCAAACCCAAAAACTTTGTCCTCGCTGGCTTATGCTTACCTATGTCTGTAGAGTATGAGTTAAAATGTAATACCCCTGCTTTCTGCGGCTCGGCTGGATAGGTTTTCGCGTGAAATTTGAACGTGGGTGTGAAGCTAACACCCCGCGCTTTTTGCTCTTTTTTGCTGTTTTAAGGCAGGTTCTGCTTTATTG
>CAZXCX010000167.1:0-2872 GCA_964639375.1 uncultured Candidatus Bathyarchaeia archaeon | reverse complement strand
CTGAAGGCATTAAGACGCTGGCGGTGCGTTATGGAGAGAAAAGCGCAGCCGTTGTCGCTTCTCTATTTTACGTCTCAGCGGTCGCTTTAACCCCTGTTCCTTGGATTCTGAACTTGGTTTCTTTCTGGTTCATTCCCCTCGTTTTAGTGACTGATATCGGGCTTGTTGCGTCTTCCGCTCTTTTGCTAAAGGATTATTCTCGGGAAAACGCCAGAAAAATCAAGAAACTGGTCCTCCTATGGTTTGTTATAGGCTTGTTGGCGTACGTCTTAGGAGTTTTCAAATAAGCTTAAAATCTCCGCGGTCGGAATCTTCATATTTTTGTTTATTTTAGGCCGCTTCAGCAGAGTAATCTTTGCTGGTAAAGTGCAGCTTACACGTGTCAAGTAGCTTCACGTATATACGTGCATGTTTCGTGTATGTTAGCAATAAATAAGTACGTTCGACGCGGTTTTTGGATGCGAGGATATTAACATGTCTAAACGTTTTGCTAAAAAATGGGAAAGCAAAAGAGACGAAACATCATTTGTCGATACCATACGCGCAACAGTTACTTCACCACCACCGCTGAAGCCGCGCATGAATTACGCCATCAGACGCTTGGACCTGCAAATCCACAAGCTAGATCAGGCTGCTGAAAGGTTCAGCCAAAAAGACAAGGCGCTTTTCGGGAAGATAGTTGGCGCTTACGGGAAACATGACACTGCACGCGCTAACATTTACGCTAATGAGCTGGCTGAAGTTCGCAAAATGGAAAGGATAGTTATGAACGCGAGACTGGCGCTTGACCAAGTGCAGCTGAGACTGCAAACAGTGACTGAATTCGGAGACATCGTGGCTACGCTGGGACCTGCAATAGGTGTCTTGCGCTCTGTCAGCGCAGGGCTTGTGGGTGTTTTACCTGAAGCGGAAAATGAACTCGGCGACATTAGCAATATGTTGAGCGGTTTGATGTTTGAAGTGGGCCAAAGCTCTGGATTAAGCCTCAACTTCAACTCGGTGAATGAAGACGCAGCTAAAATACTTGCGGAGGCAGCAACCGTTGCGGAGCAGAAAATCAGCGCGAACCTTCCAGACTTGCCGCCTGGACTCTCAGCGAACTTGGCAAGAGGAAAAAGCACCAACTGAAAACACCTAAACGCTTTCACTTCTTAATTACCCCCTACTTATTTTTTCCGCGTTTTTCTATGGGTTTGAGTATTACCGCAGTCACTGTAACTTGTTTTCAAAAAGGACGTGTGGAGTATTGGCCTTTTTTAACGAAGGCTATGTTTTTATGTGATTGTCATAAATTATAAACTAAACCCATGGCAGGATAGGCATGTATGAACTGATTATAGAAGCTCTATTGGGGCTTCTAGGTGGTATAATGTATGGTACTGTTGCTTTTTTCACCGTAATGCTACTGTCAGCTGTGTACAGGTATTTTACAAACGAGAAATTATCTTCGTTTATTGGCATCTTGTTTGGACTAGGCTTTTTGGGTTTCTCGGGCGGGTTGCTTGCAGTTTTGGAGCAGCCCACTTTCGGAGGAGCTATCAAAATTGTGGCAGTAAGCATTTTCATCGTTTGGGGTGTTAATACTGGAGATAAAATAGCCGAAAAGATTCCGAGAAAAGGGGCATCATCTCTATTTGGCGGTATTAGAGGTGGAAAAACCGCGTATACCACGGTTAAATTGCCTAATGCGCGGTTAATATATGACATGGCTGCTAAGCCGAGAGTTCCTGACTCTCTGAAAGCCGAGTTGTCAGAGAGAGAATTTACTTTGCCCGCTGACCTTCCAATTGAAGACCTCGCTAGCCGAGTTAAGAGGCGTTTGATTACAGATTGGGGCGTAGGTGATGTGGAACTTGAGTTGGATCAAGATGGCAAAGTTATTCACCTTGCGATATCAGCTAAGGAACAAGGTTTAAGCGGGGTGATACCTGAAGGAAGCGTGGCTATACCAATAGAATGCAGCGTTATCCCATCTAACTTGGCTGCAGGTGATGTTGTAAAAATTTTCTTAGACGATAACGACGTCATCGAGAAAATTGAAGTGAAAGGCGTAAACGAAGACCAAAAAGTAATCACCATTGTTGCGGATTTGGGCATGCTCGAAAAAATCCGTGGCAAGAAAGCATCTTTAGTGGTTGCTTTACCCTCTGACATACAGAGACACCCAGCTATCAGCGTAGAGCAAAAATCAGGTGCAATTGAAGAGTTCAAAATTCAAAAAATTGTGAATTCGCTGAAAAAAGTCGGAGTCAACGACGACCTATCAAAAAAGATCGTGAAGCAAGTTCAAGCTAAACTGTGTAAAATGGATCCGCCTGTTTCTACGAGGTTAATAAAAGCTGCAGTTATCGAAGAATTGGAAAAGGAAAATCCAGAAGCGGCAAAAAAACTGAGAAACCGAAAACTGTGGGAGCTAAAATCTTTCTAAAAGTGCATCTGTTCTAAGAATTGGACTTATATGTCTGTTGTTCGGCAGTATTATCTGCGAGGCGCCTTGCCGATTGAACGTGGACGATGAGACAAAGCTTGAATACTCTCTTCGAGGCAAAGCTTGGAAAGTCTACTGGTTCCTGCTTAAGACTGGTAACCCTGTGAGCGTGCGGGAAGTCCAGCGTGCCTTGCACTTCAGCAGCCCCAGCGTGGCAAATCATCATCTTGAACAACTCCGCGAGTTAGGGTTGGTTCAGAAACAGGACATCGGCGGACACTATGTGCTGGTTAGCGAAGTGAAGATAGGCGTGCTCCGCCACTACGTGAAACTGGGCAAACTGCTGTTTCCAAGATACTTTTTCTACGCTCTTTTCTCCACCGTTTTCTACGTGGCTTATCTCCTGTTTCTGGTGCAGGATTTTTTCGTGCGCGAGAACCTGTT
>CAZXCX010000166.1:0-2874 GCA_964639375.1 uncultured Candidatus Bathyarchaeia archaeon | reverse complement strand
TGCCGTACAGGTAACTGGCTTTGTTGTCAAGAAGGAACTGCTTCTCCTCCAGCGGCAGCCAGTCCAACGCGTGCTCCGCAATCCAGTCATGAGTGCCATAATCCGGATTGTTCGGGTCTGCGCTGTATCCGCCGTTGCTCCAGCCAGAAACCTCTGCGGCGCTTGCCATGAACCAAGTGCTCAAAAGCGCAATTGCGAATAAGCAGGTTGCTTGTTTCCTCCGCATACTTACTGCCGTATCCTAGTTTAGCTGCGCTTCAAATTTAAAAATTGCCTAGTCGCCTGTGAGTTGCACAGCCAAATCGCCCAGGATTAGGAACAGCCTTGTTTTTTTGACGCCGCCAACGCCGACCTCCACGATTTCAGCGAGAGCGACAACCTCGGTTATCTGTAAAACTTTGTTGACGGCAACATTATCCGCTGCGCCTATTGCCTCGAGAGCCCTTAAAACACGGGAAGGCGTCGATACAAGGTCGGCACTACTCACGGAGTCTGTTACGTACTTCATGACTTCGCCGATTATCACCGTGACGAGTTCCGATAAACTCGCGGAATCGCTTAGCAAAAGGGACTTGTTGCCATAAAGAAAATCTGCAAGTCCGAGAGAATCAGACAGGATTAACGTCTTGTTGCGGAGAATAGTCTCTGCAAGCTCAAGCGAATCCGCAACTTCAACAAGTGTTGGTCCTTCTTCTTCGGGGCCGATGGGTCCTTCGTCAGCAACAACAACACAGTCACCATATAACGTGGATGTTGTTCCTGAACCAGATGTCGCATCTATGCCAAAATGAGCATACTGGAATTGACGAGCAGCATTGTTTATTTCTGTTACTGAAACTTCCAATGACCCGTTGACATATAATTTTACCAATCCGTTAGAAGAATCTATTAGAACCTCAAGTTCTACACAATAATATATGCCTGCTTGCGGTGTGTTACTTCCAAACGTATTATAAAAACTTCCGTCATCATAGTATCTTATAGCCCATTTTGCGTTTCCACTACCATCTCTCCCGATTCCCCCACGAGCCGTATTGGTGCTGGAGGAACCAACCCAGAACCCGACACAAGGCATCACAAAGCTGGTTCCTGAGGGCATGCTGGCATATTTAACGTAGCCACGCAGAAAGGCATGTGTATATGAAGGCCCTATTTCTTCATAAACAACAACAAAATTGCTGCCGCCTGTTGCAGTAAATTCCGCATTATAACTTCCCTGCTCAGGGTTATCAGTGTTTACAGTGGCGGAACCTGTGTCTTCAACTGTTCCCGTCCACTCGCAAAAATCGTGGGTTGCACAATCTGCGGTTTCAAAACCTGTCTCGAAAATAGTAGTGAAGAACTGCGTTAAGTAAGCTCGCTCGAACGCGCTGACTCTTGGAAAAATGTGCTTGTGAACGTACTCTTCAAGCTTCTTCGGGTTTTTCAGAAAACTTGGTGGAACGCGAAGGGCAAGCGGAAAACGCTCGCCACAATGAGGACATTCATGACTGCTTTTCTTAACTGTTTTCCTGCACTTTGGGCAAATATACTCCCACATTGGAAGCAAACGCAACAGCCAAAACGGCATCCGCATTGCAACAACACCGTGCTTAACTGAACGTTATCTGCAAACTAAGCGTCCAAGTCTCACCAGAACTTTTCGTACCTTTTGAAGCGATTTTTCTATTCAGATTTTTGCCTGTATCATCAGCCGCGTTCACAACCGTGTACTCTTCCCATGCATAGTTGGCGTCTGCACTTCCGAAAGTAGCTCGCCACTCAGCCGTCTGATTACTGCGCTGCGGATAGCCCGTGTCCATAGCCTTGAAAGTTTTATTCGTTGCCGCCTGAAGCCCAGTCTGCGTCGCTGACTCCGCCGCGTTACTGTCGCCTACGCCCAACCGAGCGTTGCTGTTGTCCCACTTCGTCGGCGTACCCAACCCACAGATAATTTCAATCAGCTCCTGCAAACCCTCATTCAGCGCAATGTTGGCCTCGAATTCTTCAGTGCAAATAAACGCCTTACTGTAGAGACTTATCGCTTGATCTGTAGGCGTTCCCGTTTGCAACGCCTTTACAATCTCATTTGTTGGGTCTTTGAACTTATCTATTCGCCATTTTGCTTTCCAACTCACCCTGTCCAGTGTTTTTTCCATTCTATTCCTCCTTTTAAAAGCGGTTTCTCGCACAGCCAGCACATGCTGACTATGTTCGAGCCACCTCTTTCAGTGAACCGTCCAAGTTCCAAGTAAACGCAAGAGTGAAAAGCAGGTCAGTTCCATCATACGCCTTTAAAGTCGCCAAGGTGCCGTCAACGTTCCACGTGAAAGCGAGCTTGGTGATTTTTCGGCCTGGCGGAGGGCATGAGACATCCATTAACGCGCTGTGGATCGCCCTGTACGCCTCTTCGTACCTGCCGTATGCGACTTCAGTCAGCTCCATCCGCCTCCGAAGAAGTTTCAAGCTGTGCTTTTTCCCACAATTCCCAACCGAGCTTAACCGCGTTCTTACGGAACTCTTCTTGACGAATAAAGCCAAGCTCAGCAGCCCTCAGCATGTCCCCCATACTGGCTTCCTGTGTTTTGGGCAAACCCCACTGCAAACGCGGCTGCGCTTTCGCCGGGTCAAAGCCTGCCTGCGCCAGAACCACATCGAAAACTTCTCTTTCAACCTGACGTTTGATGTACCTCTGAACAGGTTTGATGAGCATGCTCTGCAGTTCCAAGGCGGCTTTTGCTGAGGCCTCCGTAAAGCCAGGAGTGCTAAACAGCCGTGGCAGAGGCGTCTCGCATCCGAGGTAAAACTGGTTTATCAAGTGCTCCACGTAATACTCGAAGCGCGCTCGCGGGTCCAGCGTCACGGGTCGTATGTCGCCTTTTCCGCTGTAGAAGA
>CAZXCX010000165.1:0-2875 GCA_964639375.1 uncultured Candidatus Bathyarchaeia archaeon | reverse complement strand
TACAAGTATGCTTGTCACATTAAGGGTTTGGAGTTGCCGGGTTATGATTTGCGGACTTTGAAGACCGCTGCGTTGGGTTTCAGTGTTTCGTTCCGTGGTGCTTGTCACTTGCGGAATGGTGCTTACTCCCCTGATGTGAAGGGTAAAGTAAACCGTTTCAAGATTGAGCCGGGCAGGGGTAAGATGATTGTGCCTGATGGGCATATTTACAACGTTATTGATTCGTTTATTGTGTGTAAGTTTTCGAGGGGCACGTATTATGATGGTTTGAAGGATTTGGCGAACTATTACACGTTGGCTACGGGGATTCCGATGACGGCGGAGGCGCTTGATAAGGCTGGTGAAAGGATTGAGAATCTTGCGAGGTTGTTTAATATTCGTGAGGGTAAGGGTACGCGTGAGTATGATACGTTGCCTTGGAAGATTAAGAATGCTCCTGTGCCTGATGAGGGTCCTGCGAAGGGCGTGTGCGTCAGTGACGAGGAGTTTCAGTTGGGACTTGACGATTATTATGCGGCGCGGGGCTGGGACAGCAATGGCGTTCCCACGCTTGAGAAGCTTAAAGATGTAGGTCTTGAAGGCGACGCTTACATTGTGAAAGACCTGGTGAAGAAGGAGCTGGTGAAGCCAGTGGCTGAGGGAGGTGCTTAGTATGGTTCGCGCTCAAGATAGGAGGTTTGTTTCAGCTGATCCTGAGAAGTGTATTGGTTGCTGTGTTTGTGAGTACGCCTGTTCGATGACGAAGGAGAACACGTTTAATCCGACGAAGTCGAGGATTCGGGCGTTGCGGTTGGGTCCGCTTAACAATTTGGCGGTTACCTGTCGGCATTGTGAAGACCCTGTGTGTGTGGCTGCCTGCCCCAGAGACGCGTTGTCTCAGGAAGAGGACACGGGGATAATCATGGTTGACGAGGAAGCGTGCAACGGTTGTGCTTGGTGCATCAGCGCATGCCCGTTCGGAGCTATGATGATACATCCAGAGAGAAAAGTGGTGTTCACCTGTGACAGCTGCAAAGACGAACCTGATGGTCCGCAATGCGTCAAATGGTGCCCAGAAGAAGCCATAACTTTCGTCAACGCACAGGAACTTGCTCAGAAATCCAGAATATCAGCCGTGAAGAACCTGTTCCAAGAAGCCAAAGAGAAAAAAGCAACAGTCAAAGCCAAATAACAAACGCAACCGAGCCAAAAAAGACGACGGTTCTTCTCTTTCTTCTATTGAATTAAACCTTAGCGTGCACTGTTGAAAATATCAGTCCAAATTTCACAACGAAAATTAAATTTTACCCTGCGACGCATGCGGGAAACCCATCGGCTGCGGCTACAAGCACTGTCCAAAATGCAACATCTACCTCTGCTGGTACTGCTGATACGTGCTACACAACCTTTCAAGCGACTTCCCAGCGAAGTGCCCGATGTGCGGTGAAGGACTCGAATAATGAATCAGCTATTCAAAACGCGCGCGATGTTCTCTATCTTACGATGAGAACGGGACAAGGTGCATGTACTGTCACTCCATGGCTTACACTTCCCAAGAAAATCTCCTTTATCGTGCTCAACCCCCTCGCGCCAATAACGATCAAGTCGAATTCGCCTTCTTTAGCCGTTCTCAGTATCTCCTCAACAGCGTGTCCCTCCTCCAAAAGTGTTTCAACCTGAACCCTTTCAGCTTTAGCTCTTTTTTCACCATGCGCCAAAATGTTAGCCCCTCTTCCACGAGCTGCTTCATCCAATTTGGAAAGTACTTCAGGAGGCAGAGCCACTTCATAAGGCAAAGACTCAGACATAACAATGGGCGATACAAAAACAGGAGGCGAAACTGAATACACATGGATTAATGTGATCTTTGCGGCAAACTTTTTGGCTATTTGAACAGCTTTTTCTAATGCGTGTATTGAAGGTTCAGAACCGTCTAATGGAACCAAGATTTTCTCAAACAATAGTTTCAATCCTCTAATAGTTTTCGTTTGGCAACTTCGACATATAACCCTTCTGTAGCGCACGCCTGTTTACAATTAATACTTTAAAGATGCCCAATGGTTTCCGGGGCAGTCTGCCTGGACCATCCTTGTGGTAGGCTTCGTTGATTACTTTCTCGACGTCGTCTAAGTTTAGCTTGGACCGTATGGTGCATGAAAATTCAGTTTTCTCCATCCTTCACCCTAAATATTCAGGCTCAAACAGGCTTAAACAGCAACGTGTTAACTTTCAAAATTTAGCAACACGCTGGCGCGCTTTTGTTTAGACTTATCACAAGGTATAAGTACTTACTTGCCCAAAGAACCCATAGAACTCGCGCGCGCTGAAATCTGGGAGGAAAGGTCTTTTGAAGCAAGAAAAACAACTAAGCAGTGCTCAATCACCTGCTAAAACTAAAAGAGCCACAGCAGCATTCGCTTTATCTCTTGTTGCAGGAATCTTGATTTTGATACAGGGCATAGTGCGACTCTTGCAAAGCAGAGCACTGGAAATCTCAGGAATTGAGGATGAAATCAGGCGTCGAATTCTCGCAGGCATCGCATTACACATAGTCGGAGCAATCGCTGTTGTATTCGGGATAATAATCATAATGGGCGCGGTTTTGCTATACCAGCTTGGAAAAGAAACCGCAGGCGCAATAATTGTGCTCGTGTTCTCATTACTGAGCATCTTGACCTTCGGAGTAGTAGGATTAGTGGGCTTGATTCTTGGGATAATAGGTGCCGCTTCAGCATTAACAAAAAAGTAACGCCAACTTCATATGCAACATCTACATTCCTTTTTTATTCTGAAATTTTACGTCTTTATAGTTTAGCACGCGCGTTAGCCGAAGAAAGTTTCTGCTATTTCGTAGAGCTTCAAGTCAACCGTCTTTCGCTCGCTGACAACGTCCTTG
>CAZXCX010000164.1:0-2883 GCA_964639375.1 uncultured Candidatus Bathyarchaeia archaeon | reverse complement strand
ACTCATGCCCCAAGACGCTAATAATTTCTTCCTCTTCAAGCTGAACAAGAAGACCAGTAGTTATCAAAACCACCCCTCGACTCGGGCTGGGACCCGCAGCCGCAGCGTTAGGAATCATAGTGTTTGATACAACGATTTTAGGCATTGGAAAACCGAATTTGTCTGCAATCCTTTTTACAAGGTCATATACGTTCACTTTTTTAACCGACAGGTTCTCAGGCTGACAGGATATGCCCTGTTTCGCAAAGACCTTTTGCGCTGCTTCACAGCCAATTTCGCCATGTTTAGCCAAAATTTCATCGTAGATTTCCTTCTTTATTGTTAATATTTGATCTCGTGTGAGGGTTTGCTTAAGGTCATCATTTTCTTTGATGGGCAAATTATATTTTAGAAAGTGTATTGTAGGATTAGCTTCAGTGATGTGCCAATCAGCTGTTCTCGCAATGAAGCTGCTGGAATAGAAGACGAAAACAAACTGTACTGCGATAAGAACTATCGGCGCGATCCAAAATGCGTCTGGATACAGTGAGGCTATGATTATGAAAATTATCATGCCGAAAGCTATGAATACGACGAAAAAGAGAACCTGAGTTTCAAAAAACAGGCGGCGGAAGGACTTTTCCTGTTTTTTAAGCGTTTCTGGGACTATGTCTTCGCCTTCTCTCCAAGCAAAATATAGCGTTGCTTTTCTGGCGTTTTCCTCGAATATCTGCACTGCAATAACAACGTCTTGTTTGGCCTCTTCCATGGCTTTGGCCGACACGGACGCAGCAATTGGAGTTAGCGTCAATTCTATCGGCGTAGTGCCTTTGACTTCGACTTGGAGAAGTTGCTTTCCCTGCGAATCAAAAACCGCATACGACAGGAAAATGCCGCTTTCTGTTGTTTCTCTAGAAATGTTCGTGAACCGCTGTTTCTGAGGAAGCAGGTATTGCCTGTAAATGAAATCAAATAGTTTTTCCATGTAGCTGGCTGAAATTTCTGTGGTGATCTTGTAAGAAACAGCTTCGGTCATTCTGTCTCAAATCTTAAGTGCGTCTATGTTCAATTCAACAAACTTCTTTTTTATAACCGTTTAGGTACATCCAAAAAGTTGGTACATCTAACCAAGTAAGACCTCAATCTTAAATTTGGAAGAATTTATTGCCTTAGTTTTCCCCAAACCCCAAAGGCCTTACTTTTTAATTGACTTCGATTCTGTCACCGTAAAAACAAGAACCACGACACAGCTCATATACCATTAAATTTTACAGTTAACCCACCATCGTCGATTGACTGTAGCCTTGTTGCGCAAGCTAACATCACGATCGTTGAAAGCATGACTCTACCTGATTTGGTTTACGGTTCTCACAATCTAACAATTTCTGCGACTGTCATGATTGGTGACACTGAAGTCTCTGAAATCATTAACTTCAACATAGCTCAAAAAACAGAACCGAAAACAGGACCAACCCCACAACCGGAGTCATTCCCAACAACACGTGTCGCAGCTGCTATGGTGATAGTGGTTATTGTTGGCGTGGGTCTGTTGATTTGCTTAATAAAAACCAAAAACTGCTATATGTAGGCTTCCAATGAATTATCGAAAGACGGCAACATCTTACTGTTCAGGAGGTCTAAACAGGTTGGGGCATTACCCACTTAGAACAAAAAACCGCACTACCAAAAGCCTTAAGTGTGGCAGATATTCTAAAATGTGTTAGTCTAATGAATAAGGTGTTGAATTAGTTTGGCTGTTGAAGGTTTTTTCGAAAACAAAAGGCAACCAGTAGAAGCCAAAGTCGGCGAGTTAACTCCACAATCAAGAGCGGTTAACGTCACGGCAAAAGTGGTTTCGAAAAGCGAAATCCGAGACATTCCCATGGGAAGAGACGGGTCCGCCCACAAAGTCTGCGACGCTTTAGTAGGCGACGAGACAGGCAGCATCTACCTCACGCTTTGGGACGACAACATCGAAAAAGTAAACGAAAACGACACAGTGCGCGTAGAAAACGGCTACGTAACACTTTTCAAAGGCAACATGCGCCTCAACATCGGTAAATACGGAAAACTTGAAATGGCAAAGGAACCGTTCGAAGGCGAAGTTAACACTGAGAACAACGTTTCCAGCAAAACGTACGAGCAGCAACGAAGACCGTTCAGGCGATACGGCGACAGACGCGGCGGTGGCGGTTACGGCGGCAGAGACAGGCGAGGCGGCGGATACAGACCAAGATACTAGCTTTAAAACGTAGAACAAAACCTTTTTTTCGCTTTTTTATAATTATGCCCAAATTTTCATTTCTACACTTAATCATTATTTAGTCTAAGGTTGAAAAAACTTAAAACCAACCGCACCAGACACTTCAACCGTTCAGAAGGAGAAAGCCCATTTGGTTTCAGAGAAAGAAGAAAACAAACCCACCGTGGAAGAACTGCTTGCCAAAGCCAAAAAACCAGCACAGCTAGCTCCGCCTATGCACAGGTTCTACGAGGGAAAAGTCCAAGTCATGCCTAAATGCTCCATAGCAAGCACGGACGACTTCGCAATATGGTACACTCCAGGCGTCGCTGCGCCTTGCAAAGAGATTCAAGCGAATCCAGACAAGTCTTTCGAGCTTACGAACCGCTGGAACTACGTTGCCGTGGTCACCGACGGCACACGCGTCCTAGGCTTAGGCGACATCGGACCCGAAGCAGCCATGCCCGTAATGGAAGGAAAAGCGCTTCTGTTCAAGTACTTAGGCGGCGTGGACGCGTTTCCAATATGCGTAAAAACCAAAGACCCCGCAGAGATAGTTCGCGTTTGCGAGCTTCTTGAGCCATCTTTCGGCGGCATAAACTTGGAAGATATAGAGAAGCCAAAATGTTTTCACGTTCTCGAAAAAGCCAGAGAGCGATTGC
>CAZXCX010000163.1:0-2890 GCA_964639375.1 uncultured Candidatus Bathyarchaeia archaeon | reverse complement strand
CTTTGTTTGTTAGAGAATAAACTGGAACGCTTAATTTGTTTTATCACTAAGCTTGCGGTGCGGTTTCACATGTCTCGTAGATTCTTCCTTTTTCCTCGTAGCCATTGAAGAATTTCTCTTTCATTTCATCAGCCATTTTTTGGGCTAACGGCGTGGGATACTTACCCGTAATGCACGCAAGACATAATTGGTCGCGACTTTGGCCTGTGGCACGCACTAATCCTTCGATTGATTGGTAACACACAGCGTCTGCACCTATGATTTTCGCAATTTCCTCCGCGCTGTGTCTCGAGCCGATTAGTTGCCCGTAAGTTGCCATGTCTATGCCGTAAAAGCATGGTCCGATTATGCGCGGGAAAGTTACGAACATGTAGACTTTTTTGGCGCCCGCTCTGCGCAGTTTTTCTATTGTGACTTTTGTGGTGTCACCGCGGACTATGCTGTCTTCCGTGACTAGTAGGCGTTTTCCGTCAACCTTTGAGTCTAGTATGTTTATTTTTCGGTCTATGGTGGAATAGCGTTCTTTGTTTAGCAGTATGAAGGCTCGTTCGGTCACGTAGCGGTGCCTGCGGGATGCTCGTTCCCATCTCAGTCCAGACTCTTCGTGAACGCCCATGGCGGAGTCGTCGCCAGTTTCAGGCACTGAGAGTATGACATCCGCGTCTTTTGCGATTTCTGGGTACTCGCGTACGATGTTTCTTCCGAATTCTTCGCGAATTTCATAAACGTATTTGCCGTCGAACCGCGAGTCGGGTCTCGCGAAGTAGGCATATTCAAAAGCGCAGAAAGCTTTGCGTGGATTCTTGACAATCTGCTCTCGTTCAAACCCGTCCTTCGAAACCTTCACAAGCTCGCCTGGTTTCAGTTCAAAATCTCTTAAAAACCCGTTCATGTCTAAACTCACGGTTTCTGAAGAAAAAGCGTAAGTTGCCCCGTCTGGGCTGTGCCCAGCGCACAGCGGCTTTATACCATGCGGGTCTTTAAAAGCAAAGAAGTCGCCGTTTCCGGTTATGCCGGCCACGGAGAATGCTCCGTCGAGGCTTTGCATGCACGCGTCAACTGCGGATGTTAAGTCCTTGCCCTGTTTCAGTTCGAGCAGCAGCTTTTGACAGACCAAGTCTGAATCGCAACTGTACGTGAAATCGGGGAAGTTTTTTTTCATTTCCTTTTTTAGTTGGAGAGTGTTGACGATGTTGCCGTTGAATGAGAGCGCGAGTTTTAGCCCGTTTATTGAAGCTGTAACTGGCTGAGTGCCTTGCATCAATGATGTGTCGTCGCATTTTCCCGAAGTGGTATATCGCACGTTGCCTAATCCTATGCATCCTGGCAGGCGCCCGAACCATTCTTGCATGCCGCTGGCTCGTAATTTTGGTACTAAATCAAGTTTTTTGTGAACGTAAAATTGTCCTTCGTTGTAGGTGAGGAAGCCGTGGGACTGGTGGCCTCGGTGGTTTTGGGCGCGGAGCCCCCAGTAAACGTATGGAAATACGGGTTGCTTTTTGAAGTTTATTGCGCCGAAGACACCGCAGCCTATTTTAGGTCCCTTCTTCCGATGTTGAAGTAGAGAAAAAAGGGGTTTATCAGCTTTTAGTACATCTTTGACTAAAATTGATGGAAAAGGTGATTTCTCCCAAGCAATTTCTCCTTTTTTATTGTCTTGTTTTTGCTATTATTTTGAAAATGGTGAAGCAGTTTAACCAACATAAGAACTGCTACATTTTATTTCGTGAACTTTCGAGTTACAAAAATTGTTAAAGAAAGGGTGAAATGCGAATAAATGCTTAACCCTTGTTGGCGGATTTCAGCGCTTTCCTAAGTTCTTCTGCTTTGTCAGTTCTTTCCCAGGTGAAGTCTGGATCACCCCGTCCAAAATGTCCAAACACAGCGGTTTTCCTGTATATTGGTCTGAGCAGACGCAAGTGATCTATAATTGCTTTAGGTCTCATGTCAAAGTGTTTCTTCACCAATTTCAGAATCTCCTCATCGGGTAACTTTCCAGTGCCAAACGTATTCACGAACACAGATATTGGATGCGCTACGCCAATGGCATACGATATTTGAATTTCGCATTCATCCGCTAAACCCGCGGCAACAATGTTTTTGGCAATATACCTCGCCATGTAGCAGCCTGACCTGTCAACTTTTGATGGGTCTTTTCCCGAAAAGCATCCTCCGCCATGGCTTCCAAAGCCTCCGTATGTGTCAACGATGATTTTTCGCCCTGTTAAACCTGAATCAGCCAAGGTTCCTCCAATCACGAATCTTCCAGTCCCATTAACAATGTACTTTGTTTCCGCGTCTAGCAGATCTGAAGGTATGACGTTCTTTATTACCTGATTTATCACGTCTTCCCTAACTCTTTCACTCTTAATTTTGTTAGTGTGCTGAGCAGCGATTACGACGGTAGTCACTCTCTTTGGTTTTCCATCTGAATACTCCACTGTGACTTGGGACTTGCAGTCTGGTCTCAAATATGGCAATATTCCTTTTTTCCTGCACTCAGACAGTCTTTTGACAAGTTTATGCGCAAGCATTATTGGCAGAGGCATCAACTCCTCAGTCTCAGTTGTGGCGTAGCCAAACATCATTCCTTGATCTCCAGCGCCCTGCTCGTGAGTTTCGGTTTCATTCACTCCCATCGCAATATCTGGAGACTGCTCCGTCAAAGAAACCAAAATGCCACAGGTTTCCCAATCCAGCCCATCCTTAGCATTATCAAACCCGATTTCCTTCAGCGTTTTCCTAACAACTTTAGGTATCGACACGTAGCAAAAGGTTGTGATTTGACCAGTGACTATTACATTTCCCTGCATCACTAATGTTTCGCAGTCAACTCTTGCTTTAGGGTCTTTGGCTATGATGGCGTCCAAAACGCTGTCTGACACTTGGT
>CAZXCX010000162.1:0-2924 GCA_964639375.1 uncultured Candidatus Bathyarchaeia archaeon | reverse complement strand
TCACAGGAAAACAGAGAAGCAATGCCAATAGAGCGGGAACCATGAAAATCCAAGCGTTCCATAAGCCTAATTCAAAAGCTGGAATAAGAGACACAATTTCCCTCTTTACGGTTACCACTATCAAGTATCTAACACTTTGGTATGAATCGTTTAGAATAAAGCAAAGTTTCTTCCACAAGTCATAAGAACTGAAGTAGAATACATGAATCCATATTTTCATTTCTAAGGAGGTGACATTTCCTAACCGTAATTTACAAACAAACATTCTAATTTTATGAAAATTTCTTTAGAATGAAAAATTTGAGGTAAACAACATCCAGTTCAGTATGTAATCTATGAATCTTTCTTCGGGAGTCTTTGAATATTGTGAAAATCGGAATTTCCCTAATAAGTCACTTGAATCCAGCTTAATTGTGGGAGGAAGGAGAGTCCTATTACATTGAGGGCTGACAGTGATTTAATTGCCCTTTCAATAATCATCTTTATTGCCGCTATGCTACTTGGCGGCTTGCTTTTTTTGCCGATGATAGCTTCCTCTTTAAAGACTCAGATCCAAACGTTTACAGCATACTTATTCACCACAAGCATTGTTGTACTGGCTGTTGTTGGAATAACAACTGTCTTTAAGAGAAAATTCTAATTTTGAATTAGCTTCTACACTTCTTTTATGGTGGAGCTGTTGCTGATTAGTATTCTTCATTTATGAAGTCTATGCAACATTATAATTTTTTAACTTTAGCAGTTTTTATATCTGCTTACACGGTTTGTGGCAAAATATTTTAATTACCAAAGCTTGTAAGAAATAGTTGAGGAGAGTTGAAATGCCAAGAGCCTTTGTGTTAATAAACGTAGAATCAGGTTCAGAAGACGAAGTTTTGACGGAATTGAAGACAATCGAAGGAGTAGAAGAAGCCTACTTTTCATACGGAGTGTACGACCTAATCACGAAAATCAAAGCCGACTCAATGGACAAACTTAAAGAATTGGTAACCCGTCAAATCAGAACGCTCAGCAAGGTCCGATCAACACTGACATTGATAATGATGGAAGAATAACTCGCCTAGGGCATTATTGTTAGCAAAAGTGGCTTTCTCTTAACCCAATTTTTTCGCGGTTTTCTTTTCAAACATAACAATAAATACTTTTTTCTCGCGTTTAAAGCATAAATCATATAGCGCCACACGTTACAAACAGTATTACCGACCGCTGAGGTCGTCTTCATGCAAAGGTCTTATTCGCGGTTACTTGGCGTAATCGGAAAGCCTAACACGGGCAAGTCAACGTTTTTTAGCGCCGCAACTCTGGCGCCGGCTGAAATTGCGAATTATCCCTTCACGACGATAAAACCCAACCGCGGCGTCGGCTACGTGCGAACACCCTGCGTCCACGAAGAATTCCAAGTTGAAGACAATCCAAACAACTCCCTCTGCCTCGACGGCGTAAGACTCGTTCCTGTGGAGATGATAGATGTTGCAGGCCTCGTCCCAGGCGCATGGGAAGGACGCGGACTAGGCAACCAATTCTTGGACGAAATACATAGAGCAGACGCACTTGTCCATATCGTTGACGCTTCAGGAGGAACAGACTGCGAAGGACGCTTATGCAAGCCAGGCGAACACGACCCACTTGAGGATGTGCAATTTCTAGAACGCGAAATAACTATGTGGATGGTGTCTATACTTAAAAAAGACTGGCTGAAACTCGCTAGAACAGCCGAAGCTGAATCAAAAGACTTCTACGCAATGCTAGAGGAACGTTTGAGCGGCTTATCCATAAAGCGCAGCCATATTTTCGAAGCCACTAGAAAAACAGGTTTAAACGCTGACAAACCAACCACTTGGAGCGAAGAAGACTTCTTAAAATTCGTGAATACGCTGAGGCGAATTTCGAAGCCCATGCTAATAGTGGCTAACAAAATTGACCTACCAGCCGCTGAAGCCAACTTGGAGAAGCTGCGAAAACTCGATTACACTGTTATCCCTTGTTGCGCAGAAGCCGAACTTGCTCTTAGGCGCGCGGCTGAAAAGCAGCTAATCGATTACAAACCAGGCGACTGCAACTTCAAAATACTGCAACCAGAAAGACTGTCCCAAAGCCAAATCAAAGCCTTGGAAATCATACGTGAAAAAGTGCTCCTTAAAAATGGTTCCACAGGCGTTCAAGACGCTATAAACATGGCTTACTTCAAACTCCTAAGCATGATCACTGTTTACCCTGTCGAAGACTTGGAGCATTTAGCCGACCATAATGGGCGCGTCTTGCCAGACGTTTACCTCGTGCCTTATGGGACAACCGCTCGTCAATTCGCTTATCTAATCCACACTGAACTGGGTGAAAGCTTCATTTACGCAGTGGACGCACGAGAGCGAAGAAGAATCGGTGAAGACGCCGTTTTACGCGATAGAGATGTCATCTCTATCGTAAGCGCCAAAAGACGCGCTTAACAAGTTTTTACGTGCCATAGCGTCGCTTGCGTGTTTGAAAAGTCCGGATAGCTCGCAAGAGGTCTATCAGACGGAAATCAGGCCAGTAAACATCCAAAAAAACAAGCTCACTGTACGCGGATTGCCAGAGCAGAAAACCACTCAGCCTTTCCTCCCCCGAGGTTCTAATGATCAAGTCTGGTTCCTGTTTAGGCATATGTGCGGTGTAAAGGTACTTCTCAAACGTGCTTTCGTCTACATCTTTAAGTTTTAATTCGCCATCCTTTACTTTCTCTGCAATAATTTTAGCCGCGTCCACAATCTCTGCTCTGCCACCGTAAGCGAAAGCGAAATTCAAAAACTGGTTATCATAATCTTCCGTAGCCTTCTCCACATCCGCAATAAGCTGCTGGAGACTCTCTGGCAAAAGGTTTACTCGACCGATAACTTTAACGTGGACTTTGTTTCGGTGTATGCGCTCGTCAGTCAAGAGCTTGCGGA
>CAZXCX010000161.1:0-2938 GCA_964639375.1 uncultured Candidatus Bathyarchaeia archaeon | reverse complement strand
GAAAAAGAGTTTTGGGTCTTGTGCAACTTAGCGGTCTTAATCTGGTGGCGAATCCACCTGCAAGGATCAAAGCTTTCAGTTAGCGTCAACCTCTTTGCCTTTTAGGGGCTTATACTATCTGTGCGTTTTAATATAAACAGTTATGTTGAAACGCTGTCTGCCTATTGCGGAAGCAATTTGGTTACTTTTAGTTACGGCTTGTTACGGGATGTGCTCTTGCTGTCTGATGTGTGATTTTCTTCTATAGCCCCCCTTATATAAACTATATAAAGGAAAAATGGAGTTGACGGCGTCCTCTTCTCAGGCGTTTTTATTCCCATTCTATGGTTGCTGGGGGCTTGTGGGTTACGTCATAAACTACGCGGGTGACTTCTGGTATCTCGTTGGTTATTCTCGTGGAGATTTTTTCCAAGACGGGGTAGGGAATTTTGGCGAAGCTGGCGGTCATGGCTTCGCGGCTTTCCGCGGCTCTCACGGCAACCACGTAGCCATAGGCTCTCGCATCACCTTTGACGCCTGTGGCTTTGGTGTCCGTTAAAACCGCGAAATACTGCCACAGGTTTTCCTCCAAACCGCCTTTTTCGATTTCCTCTCTCACTATCCTGTCTGCTTTCTTTGCGATACTAACCTTCTCTTCGGTTAATTCACCTATTATCCTAACCGCCAACCCAGGTCCTGGGAACGGTTGCCTGGAAACTATTTCTCTGGGCAGCCCCAGCATTTTGGCGACTTTTCTCACTTCATCCTTGTACAAGTCGCGTAGCGGCTCCAAGATTTTTTTGAATTTGATTTTTGCTGGTAGCCCCGCGACGTTATGGTGGGTTTTTATCTTTTCTGAATGTTTTCTGAAGCCTGATTCGATTCGGTCTGGATAAATGGTGCCTTGGATCAGGTAGTCGGCGCCTGTTTTTGCAGCTATCTCTTCGAAAACCCGTATGAACTCTTCTCCGATGATCTTGCGTTTCTTTTCTGGGTCAGTTACTCCCCGTAGTTTCTCCATAAACCTTTTCTGTGCGCTTGCAATTACAAAGTTGATTTTGAATTTTTGAAAAGCACTCCTAATCGCTTCGGGTTCGCCTTCCCGCATAAAGCCATGATCAACAAAAACTGCTGTGAGCCTGTCATTTATTGCTTGGGCTGCAAGGGCGGTTGCGACGCTGGAGTCTATGCCTCCGCTTAGGCCTATTATGGCTTTGTCCTCGCCCACTTCCGCCTTTATCTCTTTAACCATCTTTGCGATTAGGTCTTCCATCTGCCAGTTTGCCTCGCACTTGCAGACTTCAAAGATGAAGTTGCGGAGCATGCGCATACCGTTTTCTGTGTGGATAACTTCTGGATGCCACTGCAAGCCGTAGATGGGTTTTTCCTTGTGCCTAAAAGCGGCGACTGGGCAGCTTTCCGTGTGAGCTAAAACTTCGAATTCGGGTGGCACGGCGAAAACTGTGTCACCGTGGCTCATCCAAACCTTTTCTTTTTCGTTTAAGCCTTCTAGCACGCCTACGGGTTTGTCGATTGCAACATGGGCTACTCCGTATTCTTTGCAGGCTGCGGGTTCAACTTTTCCGTTGGTTATTTGAGCTATGAGTTGATGTCCGTAGCATAAGCCTAAAATCGGCAGGTTTACTTCCAAGATTGCGGGGTCAAGTCTCGGCGCGTTAGGTTCATAGACGCTTGAGGGTCCCCCGGACAGAATCAAGCCTTTGACATTTAATTGTTTGTTTAGGGTTTTGATTTCGTCTGGTGTTATGTCGTGGGGTACGATTTCAGAGTAAACGCCATGTTCTCTGACTCTTCTGCCTATGAGGTGGCAGTATTGTCCCCCGAAGTCCAGCACCAGTATGGTGTCATATTTCGTCTGCATTTTTGGCGTGACTCAGGTAATTGGTTTTTTGCTCTAGTAATTTAAGATTGCTATCATATTGTTGTCAATTGCAACTATGCTTTTTGGCTTTCCGCGGGCGCCGCCTGCTTCGCATTTTTCTCTTTTTAAAGGTTTCAGCGTTCCAATTCCAGCGAGTGAAACTAAACTTATATAAATATAATCGGTTGATTATCAGAAGCGTGTTTCGAAAAGGTTGATTTGATTGGAAAAACGTGCAAGAGGCAATAGTTATGGAGTTAAACGAAACTGACAAAAAAATCTTAAAGAACCTTTTAGAAGACGCTCGGTTTTCAAGCAGGCAAATAGCAAAAAACGTAGGCGTCTCCGTTGGCACCGTGCTTTCAAGAATCAAGAAGATGGAAAACGACGGGCTCATAAAAGGCTATTCGGCCATTTTGGATCACGAAAAACTCGGCTACGAGTTGACCGTGGTGACGGAAATAACGGTTTCGAAGGGTAGGCTTGTGGAAATGGAAAACGAGATAGCTAAAAACCCGAACGTTTGCGGCGTTTACGACGTAACAGGCTTGACAGACGCCGTTATTATTGCCAAATTTAAAAGCCGCGAAGATCTTGGGAAATTCACAAAGCACTTGCTGGCTTTGCCCTATATTGAGCGAACAAACACGCATGTAGTGTTGACAACGGTAAAAGAGAACTTCCGCCTTCTCTGAAACGAGAGCCCCATTTAGCCCTGTGCATTTTCTTTTTCTGTTTTAATTCTAATTTTAGCTGTCGAAAAGAGGAAAGGCTAAAGGGTGCACTTTTTGTCTGAGAGCTTTGACTTAAGTTCTTTTCACAGCTGCTTTTTTCTTTTTGTAATTAAGCTCCGGACGGGCGATAGTTATTTTGGTGCCCGAGGCAACAGGAGAGGTGACCCAGACGTTTCCGCCTATAACCACGTTATCCCCTATTATTGCGTCAGCCCCGAGAAGGGTTGCTCCAGAATAGATTACAACGTTGTTTCCGACGGTTGGATGTCTTTTTCTTCCTCTGATTATGTGTCCCTTTTCATCCTTTGGGAAGCTCAGAGCGCCAAGAGTCACTCCTTGGTAC
>CAZXCX010000160.1:0-2941 GCA_964639375.1 uncultured Candidatus Bathyarchaeia archaeon | reverse complement strand
CCTATGGTCTTAGCCGCAGAAATGGTCCTCATGAAACTCCGCTAAAATCTCTTTTCTCTTTTTCCACTCTCATTTTCGGTCAAATACTGCCAACTTATTGTGACGAGTTTAGCAAAATAAGCAACCGTAAAGATTCAATTCTACACCGAGGTTCTACCTGTGTTTCAGTCTTTATATAAGGGGGCTATAGTCTTCCCCGAGCACTAGAATATGCGCTCACTGCAACATTCAACTTCGACATTTTTGTGTCGGAAAATTAATTAAGAAAGAATATGTGATAAACTCACAAACATGGGTGATTTTAAATGGCGATAAAAGTAGCAATTAACGGATTCGGAAGAATCGGACGCTTGCTCTACCGCGCAGCAATCGAGAGGAACGCAAACATTGACTTCGTAGCCATAAACGACCTCGCAGACGCCAAAACAAACGCGCACCTGCTAAAATACGACTCAGTCCACGGAAGATTCCCAGGCACCGTAGAAGCCCAAAGCGACAAACTAATCGTCAACGGAAAACCACTAAAAGTCCTCAGCCAAAGAGACCCAGCAGCACTTCCATGGAAAGACCTTGGCGTGTACATGGCTGTAGAGTCAACAGGATTATTCACTGACCGCGAATCCGCATCAAAACACCTGCAAGCAGGAGCCAAAAAAGTCCTCATCAGCGCACCAGCCAAGAATCCCGACGTAACCATAGTCCTAGGCGTAAACGACAAGCTATACGACCCAGCAAAACACAACATTCTTTCTAACGCCTCATGCACCACCAACTGCTTAGCACCAGTAACGAAAGTGCTAGTTGATAACTTCGGACTCGAAAAAGCTTTCATGACCACAGCCCACGCGTACACAAACGACCAGAAAGTACAAGACATTGTCCACAAAGATTTGCGCAGAGCCAGAGCAGCCGCAGTAAACATTATCCCAACAACCACAGGCGCAGCAAAAGCAATCGGCTTAGTTCTGCCAACCTGCAGTGGAAAAATGAACGGCATCGCCCTACGCATACCAACCCCAGACGTTTCCATCGTAGACTTAACAGCCGTACTAAGCAAAGAAGTCACCAAAGAAGATGTCAACGCCGCAATGAAAAAAGCCGCTGAAGGACCACTAAAAGGCATACTCGAATACACCGAAGACCCAATTGTCTCATCCGATGTGCTCCACAGCACATACTCAGCAGTCTTCGACGCCCAATCAACCATGGTCATGGGCGACAAAAGCAACTTCGTCAAAATACTCGCATGGTACGACAACGAATGGGGCTTCTCCTGCAGAATGGTCGAACTAATCGAGCTGGTCGGCAAAAAAGCAGGCCTCTAAAAGCGCGGAATCTTAAACTTTAAAAACCCTTCCCTTACTTTTTCTTTTTGACAAAAGAGAGTGAAAAACATGGCAAAGTATCTAACATTAGACGACGTTAAAGTCAAAGACAAAGTTGTCCTAGTAAGAGTTGACTTCAACTCAGAAATAGATCCTGAAACCAAAAAAGTCACAAGCGACGTACGCATCAGAGCGCATGCAGAGTCAACCATAACCGAATTGGCAGAGAAAGGCGCCAAAGTCGTGATTTTAGCGCACCAAGGAAGAAAAGGCGACCCAGACTTCATACCCTTGAAACAGCACGCCGAGATTCTAGGCAAAATCTTGAAATGTCCAGTCCAATTCGTTGATGATGTTTACGGAGAAAAAGCAAAAAAAGCCATTAAAAACCTGAAAGCTGGCGAAATCCTCGTTTTAGACAACGTCAGGTCATTCGCTGGAGAAACCAAACAAGGAACACCTGCAGAACATGCGAAAACCGAGCTTGTCCAAAATCTTGCGCCATTAGCGGATTTGTTTGTTAACGACGCCTTTGCAGCGGCCCACAGAGCTCACGTATCGATGATAGGTTTCACGGCTGTGTTGCCAAGCGCAGCAGGTCGCATAATGGAGAGAGAACTAAAATCCCTCAGCAAGGCACTGAATAAGCCAGAAAAACCCTGCCTGTTCATCATGGGTGGAGCCAAAGCCGACGATTCACTTGAAATCTCAAAATACGTCCTAAGCAACAACATCGCTGATTACGTGTTAACAGGCGGTGTTGTCTCGCAGGTTTTTCTCGCCGCAAAAGGCTACGACTTGGGTAAGCCGACCACGGCTTTCTTGGAGAAAAAGGAACTCACGGGACTGATTCCAGGAATCAAAGAACTGATACAGAAATACCCAAAGAAAATCTTAACTCCTGATGACCTTGCAATAGACGTAAATGGAAAAAGAAAAGAAATCTCCCTTGACAAACTACCCACTGAATATTCAATATTTGACATCGGAGCCAAAACGATTGAGAACTACGGCAAACTGATAAAAAAAGCAAAATCCATAGTCCTCAGCGGACCCATGGGAGTTTACGAAAACAAGGAATTCGCCGTTGGAACAAAGAAAGTCTTCAAGGCAATTGCTGATTCCGAAGCCTTTTCGCTTGCTGGAGGAGGACACACCATATCAGCGTTGCAAGAGTTCGGGTTGTCCAGCAAGATCTCTTACGTGAGCACTGCTGGCGGAGCTTTAATCGAGTTTCTCATGGGCAAGAAACTTCCAGGCGTCGTAGCCTTGGAAAACGCTGTTAAAAAGAAAGCCGCTTAAACTCTTCCTTTTTTTCTTCTTCATATTCTGTGTTCTCTTGTGCTCGGAAAAGGCTACCCCCTCCCTTATATAAAGACTGAAACATGAGTTGAGGTTGCGCTGAACCAAAGTCTGCCATTGACCATTTGCTCAGCGTATGAGAATGGCAAATAGAAATAAACGTGGTGTCTGATAGTGATTACCAGAGGCGAGCGAAGCTTTGACTGACATCGTGTTTGTGTTCGAAGTTCATCAGCCGCACAGGTTGAAGCGAAATTTATTTTGGGAGAACAAAGTCTTCAAGCGTTTGAAAAAAGAAGAACTGTTCAACTACT
>CAZXCX010000159.1:0-2964 GCA_964639375.1 uncultured Candidatus Bathyarchaeia archaeon | reverse complement strand
ATCTATCGCGAGCTTGGCCTGAAATTCGTGCCATCCACATCCATTTTCCTTCATCACCGAAACCCGCTGGGCTTGCAATGTATTGGTATTGCTGCTGAGTGGTCGGTGACCCTAATGCGAGAGTGGTGAAGACAAGTATGTATTTAGCGTTATAACACTCTAGCATTTTTAATGACTGCTGTTCAGGCGCCATAAAGCTGAAACCTATGTTTTCTATCTGTGTGCCATTCACCGTAGCGTTATCGGCCAAAGTTGTAACATTGCCAAGTATGCTTAGCCAATAGCCGTAATCCCACCAAGCGCATACGACAGTTGTTGACTGAAGATTATTCTGGGTCCAGCTCAGCATGTCCAACCATTCCTGTGCTGGTTCACTAGGCACTACTGGAAGACTGGCTGCGCTAACAGTGATTGGCGCATAGGCTTGACTATAAACTCTCGGCATGCCGCCGCTTTGAGGCGAAAAAGCAAGATTCGTAACTAGAAGCATGAATACCAGAAAAATCGCAACACCACTGTATTCTTTACTTACTCGCGCTATCCTACGTTTTGATTTTATGGCGAGCTGTGGTGCTTCTCTTAACAAAGCATAAAACGGCTTCAGTATACCCAGAATTCCGATGGCCGCCAGAAGGCTAAAGGCTGACGCGAAGATGACAAGCAAACGCACCATAGAGGCTGCAAAATAAAGTGACGTTGCACCGAAAAGCAACAGGAACACGTTTCTATTAGTGGGATTCCTTAGTGTGAAGTATAAGCCCGCTAGGAAGAATAGTATTCCTAAACCGAGTTCGAAGTAAATATTTCCCCAAGCTGATACTCTATGTTCAGCTACTGACTCTATTAGAGGAGCCGCTGAGCGAACAAATGGATCCAACACCGAGATGAACTTCCCCGCGATGCCTTGCATGTGACCAAGTTGCCACATAACAACGAAACCACCAACTAATGCGGTAATTGTTGCGACAATAAGTGAAACTTTTGTTCTAGCTGATATGTTATTGCGCAAAACTTCTGCAAGGCAAAGCAAAAGAAACACGCCTGCAATCGGTATTACTGGACCTGAAGTTAGATAGCCTAGTGAGATGTAGGGAACCTTTGTTGCGATGAAAAGCGCCAAACCAAAAGTTAAGCTGTAGGAAAGCAACAGACGTTGGCTATACCTTTTTAACAAGATTAACACGAAAACAAAAAATACAGCTAAATCCAGCAAAAAGTAGGCTGCACCCCAAGCCCCAATAAAATAGGCTAATGCCATACCAGATCCTATCGAGTAAATTAATGATGAACGTAGAGACCTGGTTTCGTCGATTGCTCTCAAAAACAGAAAAATAAACAAGAGAAGCCCAAGCATGCCTGGAACTTCAGTGTCAAAAAATCCGAGAGCAGTTCTCTGAAGGAAAGAAGGCGCCAACGCCAGAAAAAGTGCCGCGAATAAACCAACAGCTTTTCCTCCCATGTCTTTGCCGATAAAGTAGATTATCAAGCAAGCGAAGGTGCCAAAGATTACTGGCAAGAGCGAGACAAACGCCATTAAATCGACGTTAACGCCTAACCAAGAGATAATATTATAGAGTATAGCTGCGGTCATCGGTAAGGCAGGCAGCGAACCAGACATGTCCAGTCCATCAGGATACCATTGTTGCGTGTTTATCCAGGGCGTAGGCCAATAAGGCGAGAGCAAACCGTTCTGCACCATATACCTTGTCAGACTGTATTGGTAGTAGGGGTCAAATTCGTTAAGGCGTATAGTGCCTGTTGGGATTTCCCAACGTATTGGTAGAACGCGAATTGTGAAGGCAATGAAGAGTATCAGAAGCAAAGCTGAATAACAGATTATTGAGGCATGACTTGTTTGGATGCGCAGTCTTCCAAAAGCTTTAAGGCCGTTGACGAGTCGTTCCTTCGACAGTGTCTCCTTCCCCCAACTTGAGCCATTTCTTCATACATTAATGAAGCCTTTTATTTGTTTTTGTGGTTAATAATTGTTTATATCACGATGGTCGTTTATTTATGGCTTTCCGAGATAGTCAAAGCGTATCGACAAGAGGTTTATTGGATTTCACACTTATTCACTACAGACCTTTATTTCATTTTATGGGTTTTACTTCGACATTGATGGGCAGCAAGGACAGTTTCTTGCCGCATTTAGGGCATTTTCCATCATACTGTTGAAGAATTTCATCAGGAGGCTTAAGCTCCGCGCCTTCGTATAATACGTAACTACAACCCTGACAGATGACACGCTGCGGCATTACACGTCACTTCTCGCAAAAAATAACATCTACGCCATATTTATTGGTTACTAGCCTTCAAGTGAACCCTATCAAACATCTCAGTAAAGCCGGTTCTTTCTGAATCAAGTATATGTTAAGGGTGAACGGCTTTTACGTTTCTTAATAACGGCGACTCCAATGGTACAGACTATAATTGTTGTGAAAATTACTATAAAAGCGATTTCTGGGAAAACTTGATAACCAGGACCCAACATGGTGAGGGGTAATGACGCCAATACTGCTGCAGCCAAACCGCGTGGAAACATGATCGTCATTAAAGTTTCAGCCTCATGTAGCTCAGATTTCACGGTAGCCATTTTAACCACAATAAATCGGATTCCGAGAAAAGCGAAGGATATGAATAAGCCGAAAAATACTGATGTGAACGATGTAAGGCTAAACAGGAGACCAGTGAAAACAAAAAAGAAAGAACGAATTAGAAAACTTATTTGGCAATGGAAGTCACGCACGCTGTCATCAATCGAGACTGTGGTTCTGAATTTCAACAATTTTGCGATGGGACGAGAGTTTCCAATCATCAAGCCAAGAAACAAAGCTGAAAGTGCGCCATTTCCACCTAGATTTGTTGTTACTACAAAGGTGAGAAATAACACTGCTAAGGTCAGCATGTATGCGTTGGGCTTTCCTTTAAGTTTTTCCAGGATAACGAGCCAAGCAACTCCAAAAC
>CAZXCX010000158.1:0-2976 GCA_964639375.1 uncultured Candidatus Bathyarchaeia archaeon | reverse complement strand
GCCTTTACACCGAATATATTCTTCATGGGAAGAGTTAGAGCAACACGTGGAAATTAAAACAGAAAGAATAGAAAAGAAAGAAAAATACGCGATTCAGCCATGCCCTAATTGTGGCGTAAAGCAGAGAATAACGACGCCTTTAGAAGGATTCTTTCCGTATCAAAACTGTAATTCATGTGAACATGCTTATTATGTTAACAAGGATTTAACGGTGAGACAACTTACGGAAGAAGAAAAGAGAGAAATACCTAGAGTATGGATTCAAATAGTCGACGATCTGAGCAAGAAGAAGTGTGCAATAGTTTTTAGATTAGAATAAAAAGAAACGCTAGAAAATTCTTAGGTTCCCTCTTGGTGCGGAGGGTGGGATTTGAACCCACGAACCCCTGCGGGATAGGCTCCTGAAGCCTACGCCTTTGACCTAGCTCGGCGACCCCCGCGTTTCGCAACGCTTTAGCAGAATATACGTGAAAAGATTTAAAGGTTAACGGGTGGCGACATCTCCCGCATCTTCCCCCTTTTCTTTTCGCTGTTCCAAATTAATCTTCAGCTATATTGACTTTTTCGTTGTGGAAATTTCGCGTTTCATTCGATTAGCAGAAGGATCCTAGGGATGAATAAGCGGTTCAACCTGCGTTTCCGCCTTTATATAAGGGGGCTATAGTCTTTTCCGAGCACTAGTGTCGCCTAAAAAGTTTAGGGGTTAAACGAAATCTTTGACGGGTAAAGGTTTAAGAGTTACTATTATGTTTTATCTGCGTTAGGTGCATAGAGTATGCCAACACACGGCGCACTATCCAAAGCTGGAAAAGTACGATCGCAGACGCCGAAAATCCCAGCCCAGAAAAAAGCCAAGCGCAGCCCAAAAAGCCGAAACAGACGAAACTATGAGAAACGCGTAGTTCTGCAGAGAAAGCCTGGGCAAAACTGGTACTAAACGTACTAACCGTTTTATTTTCTTGGATAAGAAACCTAATCTCTGCTAGCGTAGTTTATCTATCAGTTATTGAAAACTTTAATACGGTATACCAATCTTGAACGCGGACAACGCAGCACGAGAAATCATCAACGCCCTAATGCTTTTGCCATCACCCACTCACGACGACGTAAACCGCGTCAAAACCCAAGTTGCCGCCAAACACCAGCTTGAACGCATACACTCAAACGCTGAAATAATAAACGCCTTAAAACCGAAAGAAAGGCTCAGGCTTCTGCAGGTTCTGCGCAGAAAAACCACGCGGACCATTTCAGGCGTCACCGTAATAGCCGTCATGACGAAACCGCAGCCGTGCCCGCAAGCCGAACCGTGCGCTTACTGCCCAGGAGGTCCCGCGCAGGGCGTTCCGCAAAGCTACACGGGTCACGAGCCAGCAGCCATGCGCGGAAGCCAAAACAGTTATGACCCTTACCTGCAGGTTAAGAGCCGCATCGAACAACTCACAGCCATTGGGCACCGCGTGGACAAAGTAGAGCTTATAGTCATGGGCGGAACCTTCCCAGCCACGCCGCCTGAATACCAAACATGGTTCATTCAGCGCTCTCTGGACGCGATAACGGGCGAGAAATCAGCGAATCTTGAAGAGGCAAAAGCAAACGCGGAAACAAGCAAAATCCGCAACGTGGGCATAACCGTGGAAACACGTCCAGACTGGTGCAAGCAACCGCACGTTGACGCCATGCTGAGTATGGGTGTGACTCGCGTGGAAATCGGCGTCCAAAACCCCAGCAATGCGATTTACCGTTTAGCAGGCAGAAAGCACACAGTCGCAGATGTCACCGAAGCCACGCGCATTGCCAAGGACGCAGGTTTAAAAATCGTTTATCACCTAATGCCTGGAATGCCTGGCTCAAACCCAACCAAGGACTTGGAAGCCTTCAAACGAGTTTTCACAGACCCAGCCTTCAAGCCAGACATGATAAAAATTTACCCCTGCCTCGTCATAGCCAATACAAAAGCGTACGACTGGTACCGTGAAGGCGTTTACAGGCCCTACTCAACCGAGGAAGCAGCAAACCTGATAGCCGAAGTCAAAAAGCGTCTTCCGTCATGGGTGCGCGTGATGCGCGTGCAACGCGACATTCCAGCAGGGCTGATAGCGGCAGGCGTCAAAAAGAGCAACTTGCGCCAGCTTGTCCAGCAAAAACTAGCTGAGCACGGCGACAGATGCAAGTGCATCCGTTGCAGGGAAGTAGGTCACCGCATGGCAGTTGACAGCGTAACGCCTGATTTAGACAAAGTCCAAATTTTAACCACCTGTTATGAAGCGTCTGAAGGGGAAGAAATCTTCATTTCAGCCGAAGACCCTGAAAACAACGTATTAATCGGCTACTTGCGCCTGCGCGTTCCCTCAGCGAAAGCCCACAGACCCGAAATCAAAGCAGCGCTTTCCGCCATAGTGCGGGAACTTCACGTTTACGGTCCACTAGTGCCTGTGGGCAAGCACTTAGCACGAGCGTGGCAACACAAAGGCTACGGCACCGTCCTCCTAAGCGAAGCGGAACGCGTGGCAAGGGAGGATTATGATTTAAAAAAGCTTTTAGTTATAAGTGCATTAGGCACAAAACAGTATTACATGCGGTTCGGCTACGAACGCGACGGCGTGTACGTTTCAAAAAAGCTGGAGAACTAAAACATGAGCCAAGAAGCGAATTCGGGTTACAAGGGCGAAGCGTTAAGCGCCCTCAAAAAAGCAGGATGCCAAGTTGGCGACGTCATACGCGTAACCAGCAACGGAAAAACATACGAGGGCATCCTTATTCCCCGCTCAGAAACAGGCGACGGCAACCACGTCGTAGTTAAGTTGAAAAGCGGCTACAACGTCGGCGTGCGCATAACGCCAAGCGTCAAAATCGAAAAAATAGGCAAAGGTAGCAAGCCGTCATTTGCCGCGCCCGCACTTCCAGAGCAAAAACCTGAACTGCCAAAAGTGGTCATCCTGAGCACGGGCGGAACCATAGCCAGCCGCGTAGACTACC
>CAZXCX010000157.1:0-3001 GCA_964639375.1 uncultured Candidatus Bathyarchaeia archaeon | reverse complement strand
GACCGAAACGTTTACGACGAAAACGACCGCAAAACAGGCCAAGAGCTCGCGTTCGACCTTGACCCAGAAAACATAACCTGCCCAATTCACGGCAGCCTCGCAGACAAAATGGAACGGCATCAGGGCTTAGGTTTCTGCAAACTAGAGCTGGAAATGGTTAAAGAACAAACAATACGCCTGTACGAGCATCTTGAAGCGCAGTTTTCGAGTATGAAAATCGTTTATTCGGGCAGAGGCTTTCACATCCACGTTTTCGACCCTGAAGCCTACGCGTTAAGCACCAAAAAGAGGCGCCAGATTGCCCAAAGGGTGAAAGCAAAAGGTTTCAGGATTGACGAGTGGGTAACCGCGGGCAGCATGCGTTTGATTCGGCTTCCTTACAGCCTGCATGGTTTAGTGTCGCGCGTTGTGGTTCCAGTGGAGAAAGGCAAACTTGAGCGTTTTGACCCTGTCCATGATAAAAGGTGCATTCCAAAGTTTCTGAGCAAGTAGCGCTTACTTCTTGACTTCTTTGGCTTTTTTCTCTTTCTTTTTGTAATAGTAGTACTTTTTCTTCTTTTCCTCTTCTGCCTTCTTTGCTTTTGACATAACACTCCCCAAGATTACTATTCTTTAGAATGCCAATAAAAAGATTATCTAAGAGGCTCGAATTGAAAGGTTTATTTGGCATTCTCTCTTTTTCCTTTATGGTAGAGGTTTCTTTATGGAAAAGTTTGATGTTCTTGTTATAGGCTCAGGCTCTGGAATGATTGTTGCTTCTGCAGCGGTTGACCAAGGCTTTAGGACAGCAGTTGTTGACAGCGGACCTATGGGCGGAACCTGCCTAAACAGGGGCTGCGTCCCATCAAAAATGCTCATTTACCCAGCCGACGTCGTCGCCACCCTTAAAGAGGCGGAAAAACTAGGCGTAAACGCAGCGGTCAACTCGGTTGACTTCAAGAAAATTATGGAACGAATGCGCCGCCTCGTCAACGGAGACTCCGCCACCCAAGCTAAAGCTGTAGAAGACACACCCAACCTCACCTGGTTCAAAGAAACAGGCGAATTCACTTCTGACTATACAATGCAAGTGGGCGAACACACGATAAACGCGAAGATGATTTTCATTGTTTCAGGCGCACGACCTGGAATCCCCCCAGTCAAAGGAATTGAAAACGTGGACTACCTGACAAACGACACTGTTTTGGAACTGGAAAAGCCGCCCAACAGCATCATAATAATCGGCGGAGGCTACATAGGCGCCGAGTACGGGCATTTCTTTTCAGGCATCGGCACAAAAACCACCATAATTCAAAGACCCTCCAGAATCTTGCCTGAAGAAGAGCCAGAAATCTCCGATTTGCTGAAGAGGGAAATGGCGCGTCGAATGGAGATACACACAAGTCTTGAGGTTGTATCGGTCAAACAGGAAGGTGACGTTAAAACCGTGGTCGCCAAGAACCGCGAGAACGGCAGTCTCAGCGAGTTCTCTGCGGATGCGTTGATGGTTGCTGCGGGGCGAGTTCCCAATTCGGATCTTTTGAAGCCTGAAAAAACTGGTGTGAAGCTGGATGAACGCGGATACGTAAAGGTGAATGATTATCTAGAAACCAGCAAGAAGAACATTTGGGCTTTCGGCGACGCCATCGGCAAGGAAATGTTTAAGCACGTTGCTAATTATGAGGCTGGAATAGTCTGGCACAACGCGATTCATGGTCACAAGGTGGAAATGGATTATTCAGCGGCGCCCCATGCTGTTTTCACTCACCCACAGGTCGCTTCCGTCGGCCTGAAAGAGGCAGAAGCTAAACAGCAAGGACACAAAATCTTGGTCGGAAAAGCCTTTTATCGCGATACGGCTATGGGCAGCGCCATGGGCGAACCAGAGGGCTTCGTCAAAGTCATTGTCGAACGGGAAACGGGAAAAATCTTGGGCGGTCACATAATAGGCGCTGAAGCGTCATTGCTCATTCAGGAAATCGTTAACGCAATGGTCACTGAAAACAGAAGCTTTGCTCCTATCGTGAGAGCCATGCACATTCATCCTGCGATGCCGGAAGTGGTTCAGCAAGCTTTCGGAAACCTAAGACCTGCGTAAAATGATTATGCGATTTTATAAACAAGCACATTCTATCTGAATCAACAGAAGTCGTTTATCAGCTAAACAGTTATATCCGCGTTAACAAAAAGAGTAGCAAGTGAGAACATGCAATTTTCCAAGGTTTCAGGTAAAAAAAGCCAGCATAAGGTTGTTTTGTACGCGCTTAGCACGTGCGCTTGGTGCAAGATGACCAAGCAGTTTTTGAAAGACAACGGCATCGAATTCGAGTATGTGGATGTGGACCTGTGCGGAGAAGAGGATAAACAGAAAATTCGCCAGCACATTCAAAGCAAAGGCGGACCCCTTAGTTACCCAACGGTAATCGTAGACGATAAAGTGTTAATTACTGGTTTTCGCAAAGACAAGTTAAAGGAGGCTCTCGGAATTTGACCGCGATAACATTAGAAATGGTGCGGCAGAGAGCGGAAGCTGACGCAAGAACTTACGGGTACTACCTAAACCCTGACCCAGAGTTTCTCCAAAGTCTCCTCGAAGGTCTGAAACGGAACGAGGAACGTTACGGTTACCCCTCGTGCCCATGCAGGCTCGCGTCTGGAAAATTCGAGTTTGACAGGGATATACTCTGCCCTTGCGATTACCGAGATCCAGACGTCGCGGAATTCGGTGCCTGTTACTGCGCGCTTTACGTCAGAAAGGACATCTATGAAGGCAATACCGAGTTGGAACCAGTTCCCGAACGTAGACCCTTGGAAAAACAGGTAAGAGCCTACGGAGCTGTAGCTTCACCAACAGAAACAAAAAGAAAACCTGAAGCTGTGACAACAACCAAAGAAGAGGTGAAAAAGATTTCCGACACTAAACCGAAATTGTGGTACTGTAAACAATGCGGCTATGTTGTTTTCAGAGATGAACCGCCATACACTTGCCCAATATGCAAGGCAAAAAAGGAAATGTTCGCGG
>CAZXCX010000156.1:0-3012 GCA_964639375.1 uncultured Candidatus Bathyarchaeia archaeon | reverse complement strand
CAGCATCACCGGCGCGTTTTCCGAAGCCTAACAAGTGCAGGTAAAAAGGTGCGAAGTTTACGCAGGAAAGGCAGAGGTGCGGAAAAAGTGAGACCCAGCAAGCGTAAGGGCGCCAAAGGAGCTAAGTAAAATGCAACACATAAAACCCAAGATCCTTAAGCCAGACGGCAAACAACGCAGCGGCAGAGGCTTCAGCCCCGAAGAACTCAAAAAGGCAGGCATAGACTCTGCAGAAGCAAAACGGCTAAAATTGCCCGTTGATAGGCGAAGAAAAACCGCTCACGACCAAAACGTCGAAGCCATAAAAGCCTACGCGGAAAAGAAAAAGGCTGAGACCAAACCCAAGCCTAAACCCAAACCGAAGCCGCAACCCAAGAAAAAAGCTAAAAAGCAGAAACCGCCCTAACAAAACGCGGTGCCCTCGTGTCTTCTAAAACACCCATAGGATACATAAATGTGCGAGCATTTGCCCACGCCACCGAAGACCCAGAAAAAGTCCTAACCGCAATCCGCAACACCCTGCCAAAAGAACTCGGCGAAAACGCCGCTTTCAAAAAAACCAGCCTAACAGGGCATCATAAAAACCCAATTATCCTTTTCGAAATTAAACTCACGGACAAGCAGGCGCTTCCAACCGCTCTAGAGAAAATCGCCGCTGGTCTAAGCCCACTAGACAAGGAAACATTAGACAGCGAAATCAAACTACACTTGGAAAAGCGAAACCTTTACCTCAGATTCAACAAGCAATCTGCCTACCAAGGCGAGTTAAGGTTTTCGTCAAACGACCCGATACACTTCAAGATTCACTTCAAGAATAAGACTCCTGAAGAGATAGTGGAGATTTGCAGAAATACAGGGGTGTTGCCATGAGAAGAGTCTTTTCGGATTTGCACCTGCGCCTGAACGTGAAAGACGCCGCGACAGCTTTGCGAGTGATAACTAAGGCAGCAGCACTTGGATATCGCTTGATTGCAGTTCCTTTTCCATCTGAAACGCGCAGAGATGAAATTGCAAAACTGAAGGCAATCTGCAGCGAAGCTAAAATAGACTTTGCCTCGCGAATAGACCTGCGACCGAGAACGCAGAATGAGCTTATACAACTGCTGAGACGGCTGAGGCGAAAATTTGAAGTAATCTGCGTTGCTTGTGAGAACAAGCAGGTTGCGAGGCAGGCAGCCAAGGACCACCGCGTTGACCTGCTGAATTTTCCTTTACTAGATATTCGCAGGAGATTTTTTGACCGCGCAGAAGCTGAATTAGCCAGTAACAGCTTGGCAGCGTTGGAAATTGATGTAAAGCCCCTGCTTGTTTTAGAGGGACCTGCGAGAATCAGGTTTCTCTCCAGTTTGCGGCGAGAAGCCGCCATCGCCAAGGAATTTCACGTGCCGATTGTTGTCTCAAGCGGTGTCTCAGAGGAGAGGCTCCTGAGGAAGCCGCGGGAAATGGCTGCGCTAACGTTTCTCTTCGGTTTGGATGAGGTTTCCGCGTTGAAGGCGGTTTCGCAGAATCCCGTGGCAATTGTTAAGCGTAACAGAGAGAAGCTTAGTTCCAAGTTTGTGGCGCCTGGAATACGTGTGATCAAAGAAGGGAAGGACTGTTGAAACGAGTTAAACGACGATACTTGGCGCTGCAAGTGGACTCTGACGGAGTGCCCAGCCGGAAAGAGTTTATTGATGCTGTTTGGAGCGCTGTTGCCAAGCTTTACGGAGAGTATGGCGCGAGCCTAACGAGCCTATCGCTAATTGATTATGATATGGAGGAGAAGACGGCTGTGATTCGCACCTCTCTCGCCACGTTGGATCTGGTTAGAGCGTCGTTGGCTTCGATTACGTCTATGGCGGATAGGGAGGCGGCGGTGCACATTTTGGCAGTTTCAGGCACGATAAAGGCGTTGTGCGAGAAGGTAAAACGGTAATCTATTACATGTTCAAAAAGTAAATGCTTTCATTACAATAAGCAAAGACAAATTGCAGTAAATTCTCATTCTCAGTTGGACAATCTATCAAATAATATACAGAAATCTTTATCAAAGACTACACTGCGTAATGTAGCATTAAAAATCCGCAAGGAGAAGGCATAACCAAGTAGAGTCGTGCAAAATGGAATTAGAAAACTTTTATTTCAAAATGGCATTGAAAACGGAGCCCATAATAGATGATACCACACTGCGAGACGGCATCCAGATGCCCGGCTTAGCCGTAGGACCCAAAGACGCCGCAAAAATAGCCCAGCTTCTCAGCGAGATAGGCGTGGAAAGGATAGAAATTTACCATTATCAGAAACCCGACAAGAAAGCGGCTGAACTCATCCAAAAGATGAATCCTGACCTTAGAGTGGCGGCTTGGTGCCGCGCTGTTAAAGAGGACATTGACAGCGCCGTCCAGTGCGGTTTCAGGGAAGTAGGCGTCTCGCATCCAGTTTCAGATATACACTTCAAGGCTAAATGGCCTGACAAGACTAAGGAGCAGATATTGGCTAACGTAGCCGAGGTAGTTGAGTACGCAGCAAAAACGCATGGGCTGAGAACGTTTGTTCATGGTGAAGATAGCACGCGTGCAGATTGGGATTTTGAAAAGAAGTTTATCAACGCCGTAGCTCAGGCAGGTGCAGAATGTTATCGTGTGTGCGACACGGTTGGAATAGGGCTTTCAGACGCGAACGCGCAGCTGCCGAACGGTATTCCAGCCAAAGTGAAAGCCATCAAGAAAGAAACAGGAATTAGGGACATTGAGATTCACGCGCATGACGATTTCGGGAATGCTGTTGAAAACACTATGGCCGCCATAAGGGCAGCGTCAGGCTTGTGGGATAAGATTTATGCGAGCACGACGTTTCTCGGAATTGGCGAAAGGGCTGGGAACGCTGAAACTGAGAAGGTTCTCTTGAACTTGTACCTGCAGTATGGAGTCAAAAAGTTCAAGGGCAAAACTGAAAAGCTCAAGCAGATAGCGGATTTAATTGGCAAGGCAACGGGTTACGTGGTTCCGCCCAACAAGGCGATAGTGGGCGATT
>CAZXCX010000155.1:0-3018 GCA_964639375.1 uncultured Candidatus Bathyarchaeia archaeon | reverse complement strand
GCTGATTTGACTTATCCCTTTTCAGCTTGACCATAACAAACGTTCGCCTGCCTTTTGCCGAAAACATTCTAGCACCCGCTTTAGCTTTAACAGTCGTGGCTTCCCTTTCAGGTCTACCAGACAAAAGCCGAATGACAGGGCGAACCAGCAAATGGAACATCAACAAAGCAGAAGTCGGATGACCAGGAAGCGCAAAAACTGGCTTCCTTCCTACAAGCGCTATAGTCGTGGGTTTTCCAGGTTTCACCGCGATTCCACACACAATCAAGCCTGGCTTGCCGAGAGAATCCACTATTTGCGGAGTTAAGTCTCTTGGACCCACAGAAACCCCGCCAGACGTTATCACCATATCCGCTGAAGTCAACGCGTGTTCCAAAGCCTTCCGTAATTCCACTTTATCGTCTGGAACCACGCCTAAATAGACTGGGTTTCCACCGCTTTCCCGCACTGCGGTGCTTAAGCTGTAGGCGTTTATGTCGTAAATCTTTCCAGGAGGCAACTTTTTGCCTGGTTCCGTTACCTCTGCCCCTGTTGAAAGAACCGCAACTACGGGCGCAATGAACACTTTTACTTTGGTTATGCCTAAAGCGGCTAAAACACCTATTTCTGGAGCGCCCAAAACTTGGCCGGCTTTAAGCACCGTTTCGCCTTTTTTGATGTCCGTTCCTTTTTTCATTACGTTTTCGTCTTTAGTTGCTGCGCTGTAAACGCGGAGTTCATCATTTTCTCTCTCTGTGTCTTCAACCATTACAACAGCGTCAGCGCCATCTGGAATAGGGGCGCCTGTGACGATTTCCGCAGCTTCGCCTTTTGAAATGCTTATTTTTGGCGGTTCTCCCACGTTCACGACGCCGCAGACATTCAATTTCGCTGGTTGATTTTCTTCTGCGCCGAAAGTATCCTCAGCTTTTACTGCGTATCCATCAACGGTTGACCTATTGAACGGCGGAATATCCAGCGTAGACGCTACGTCTTCTTTGAGAACGCGATTATATGCCTCCAACAAGGAAATTGCTTCTTCACCCAGGGCTTTAGGCTTAAGATGCAGACTAATCGCATTTTTTGCTTCGTCAAACGTCATTAACTTTCTAAACATCTTCAATCGCTGTCTCCACGTTTCCAAACAAGTGAACAGTTACGCGTTCGCCTTCCGTCACGCCTTCCCTGTTCTCTGGAACGATGATAAACCCGTTGCCTCGTGTCATTGTTGAGATTGCGCCAGAACCTCGCGCGCTAACAGGCTCAGCGAGAAACTCCCCGTTTTTCTTTAGAACTCGGACACGAACAAAAGTCTTCCTGCCGAGCGCTGTAGCTACCTTCCGTGCCATAACTGCCTTAACTACTGGCCGTGGCTCTTCTTTACTAATTCCCAGCATCTTACATATTAATGGCCTCGCGAACACCTCGAAGCCTATGATTGCTGCCACTGGATTGCCTGAAAGAATCATCACGGGCTTTCCTTCCAGCACGGCGAGGGCTGTTGGCATAGCTGGCCTCAATGCCACGCCGTGAACGACGACACCTGGTTTTCCAACTTTGTTAACTGCGTCAGGAACAAGGTCAACTCCTCCAACGCTGGTTCCGCCAGTCGTTATTACCGCATCACAATTCCGCAGTCCTGTCCTGAGCTTTTCAGCGATTTCATCTACGTCGTCTTTGGCTATTCCCAAATCTACTGGTTCAGCGTCCAGTTCACGGCACATCGCTGAGAGCATGACTCTGTTGGATTCAAAAATTTGGCTTCCAGAAAGTTTGCTGCCCACCTCGGCAAGCTCGTTTCCTGTGGCTAATATGGCAATTCTGGGTTTTTCAACAACTTTAACTTCGCCATTGCCCAAAGCAGCAAGCAACGCTAAATGGTAAGGTTTCAAGCGAGTTCCAACTTTCACGACGTTTTCGCCTTTCTTGACATCCTCACCCTTTTTCGACACGTTTCCACCCAGCGCTAATTGAACCCAAACCTCCAATTCTCCATCGCGCCTTTTGGTGTTCTCTATCATCACCACCGCGTTTGCGCCTTTTGGAATGGCATTTCCAGTCCAAACTTGCCTTGCCTGTTTAGAGTCTACTTCTTCAACCTCGGTTATTTGGAAGATTACGGGTTTGAACTGTGACGCCCCAATGGTGTCTTCAGCCCTAAGGGCGTAACCGTCAACGGCTGACCTGTCAAATCGCGGCAAGTCGTCTTTGGCAATCATGTCTATCTCCAAAACGCGGTTCAAAGCCTCGTTAAGAGGCACTGTGACCTCTCTACCCCGTTTGACTTGTAAAACATTTAGCCAAGTTCGTAACGCCTCGTCGGTGGGTGTCAGTTTTTGAAATCCTTTCAATCTTGCCACGATGCTCCCCACAAAAGGATTAGTAACTCACATAAAAAGTGTATCGAAGCAATTCTGCTTCAGCCTTTCGTCACTCTTCTAAGAATGTCACGCATTTTCATGGCATCAACATCCAAGATGGGAGTTTCGCATATTATAACTGGACGCAAATTGTATTCAGCTATAACTTCAGCCAGCAACTGGAAGTCTGGACCATATTTCGTTTCATCCAAGATGTGATGGCGTCTTTCACCTTTTTCCGTGAATTCAATTTTAGTAAAATGGCAGTGCATATCTTTGACCGCTTGTGTCCCAAGTCTTTTTTCAACTTCTTCAATCACCATGCGGAAGTCATCAATATTTTTAAACAGACCTCTGTGTCGGGCGTGCAAGTGCCCCCAGTCAATGACAACCTGAGTCTGCTCAACCTCTTCACAAATAGTCAAAATTTCATCCAAAGTTCCCAGCTGGAAAATTCTACCCATCGTTTCAGGACCCAACTTCACGTTTTGGATTCCCAAACTGTTCATGGTTGCAACTATATCTTTCAATGCGTTGACACAGGTTCTAAACGCGTAGCTTTTCTCCAAGCGCCCATAAAACCCCATATGGAAAACCACCACGTACGCCCCCATCCATTGCGCTGCAGTTGCGCATGCGACTAAGCGTCTTTTGCTTGCTTCCACAACTTCTTTTTTTC
>CAZXCX010000154.1:0-3037 GCA_964639375.1 uncultured Candidatus Bathyarchaeia archaeon | reverse complement strand
TTGTCAAAAAGGCGAAAGCTGAAATTTCAGGTGTTTTCTCGCTTATTGCTGTTGGAGATGACTGGAAGAAAAGACTCAAATTTGGCAATAACGCCCCAGTCGAGGTTGTAACCTACCTGAAATCACCCTTAGAATGAGAAAACCATGCTTAAGTTGCAAGTAATTTTTTCCTCAACTCTCCGAATCTTAAATAGAATCACCCTACGTAAAATCGTACCATAAAAGCACATAAAAAATTAGTGAGGCTACTTGAATGCGAACCATAGAATGGCGAGACGGAACGATTATCACAATAGACCAGACCAGACTGCCCCACGAAACAGTAACCTTGAAAATCAAAACAATTGACGAGATGGCTGAAGCCATAAAAAACTTGAGAGTCAGGGGCGCCCCACTACTCGGGGCAGCAGCGGCCTTCGGTTTGGCATTGACGGCTTGCCACTCAAAAGCAAACAGCAAAGAAAAACTGCTCGCGGAGTTGGAAAACTCTGCAAAAATCCTAAAAAGCACAAGACCGACAGCCGTGAACCTCTTTTGGGCGGCGGACAGAATCTTGAGCAATGCACGAGATTTTTCTGGAAAGGCTGAGGAACTGAAGACGCTCGTGATCCGAGAGGCTCAGAGAATCGCGGATGAGGATGCAGAGGCGAATCGGGCTATGGGCAAAAACGGTGCTGAACTCATCAACGATGGCGACGTTATATTAACACACTGCAACGCAGGCGAGTTGGCCACGGTTGAGTATGGCACCGCGTTAGGCGTTATACGCGCAGCTTGGAAGCAAGGGAAAAAGATCAAGGTCATCGCCACAGAAACACGCCCGTTACTGCAGGGAGCGAGGCTAACTACTTACGAGCTTAAACGCGACGGGATACCTGTTACGTTAATCACGGACAGCATGGTGGGCTACGTCATGCACAAGCGCTTGGTCAACAAGGTTGTGGTGGGCGCCGACCGCATAGTCCAAGACGCTGTGATTAACAAGATTGGCACATTCACCATTGCAGTGTTAGCCCACGAACACGGAGTGCCGTTTTACGTCGCAGCGCCGAAATCCACTTTCGACTTAACGCGCAAAGCAGCAAACGTTATTATCGAAGAGAGACTTCCAGCGGAAGTCACGCACTTTGGTTCTCAGCAAGTCGCCACCAGCAGCGTAGGCGTTCTTAACCCAGCCTTTGACATTACGCCGCTTGAGTACGTTTCAGCCATAATCTGCGAAAGCGGCATCTATTACAAGAAAGACTTCGCCAAATTCGCAAATCACACGCGGATTGATCCTGAATGAGCGACAACAAAGAGAGTGCCTCAAGCGGTTTAGAACTTAAAACCACTGGAGTTCTTTTGGAAAAAGGCGTTAGAATAGCCGAAAAAAGCAGTGTTGACGCGCTCTCTTCACGTGGATACGGCACGGCGGAAAACGAAGTGTTCACACTAGCTTTTTACGAGGCGCTCTATCTCGTGGATAAGGAATTGTTGGAAGTTAAAGACGAAAACGAAAAGGAAGTGGGCTTTCAAAGCCTCTTGCAGTGTTATGAAAAAGCGGACGAGAACGCTTGGGTTAACTATTTGGTTTATCGAGACCTGCGTAGCAGAGGCTATGTGGTCAGAGAAGGCTTCGGCGCTGGAATCGGCTTTCGGATTTATGAGCGAGGCGCTTATGGCAAGGATACTGCCTCTTACTTAGTATTGGGCACTCAAGAGGGCAAACCCATAGCGATAGACGACTTAACAAACGCTCTGAAACAGTGTCAAAGCCAAAAGAAAGAGTTAATTCTGGCTGTTATGAACCGCAGAGGAGAAATAGTTTACTACTCAGTTTCACAATTAACATTCAAGTAGACAAGGGAAAAAGCATGCCAGCCTTCCAAACCGCCCGCGGAATGAGAGACCTGTTAGCCAAAGAAGCGGAAACGCTAAACTACGTTATCTGCAAAGCCAGAGAAACCGCACAGCGTTACGGCTACAGGGAGGTCATAACACCCGTTGTCGAATCGCACGACCTCTTAAGCGCCAAGTCAGGTGAAGAAATCCGCGCGCGTATGTTCATCTTCAAAGATTTAGGCGACCGAACAGTAGCGCTGCGACCAGAATTCACCGCTTCAATAGCACGGTTAGCCACAACCGCCTTAAAAAACGAGCCGAAACCGCTAAGAATCTTTTCCGTGGGCAGCGTTTACCGTTACGACGAGCCGCAACGCGGACGCTACAGAGAGTTTTGGCAATCAAACTTTGAACTAATGGGCTCAAACAGGCCTGAAGCCGACGCAGAAACGATACTGCTTACCAACAGTCTAATGAAAGTCACGGGTTTGCGAAACTACGCTTTCAAAATAGGCCACATCGGCGTGATAAGAGGAATCCTCAGCCAAGAAAACGTTGACGAAAAAGCTCAAAACGTGATTCTACAGCACATGGACAAGAAAGAATATGACAAAGCATTCAGACTGATAAAACAAGAAAAATGCCGAAAAACCCTTCAAGGACTATTGGAGCTGAATTGCAACACGACATTCGAAACAGTCGAGAAAATGAAAAAGCACGTTGCGGGCTACGAAGAAGCTGTGGCTGCCGCTGAAAATTTGCTCGACATTCTGAAGCTTGTCACCGAAAGCGGATGCCCAATCGAAACCGTAGAGCCCGCGTTTGCTAGAGGTCTTGAATACTATACGGGCATGATTTTTGAAGTGTACGTACCAGAGTTGGACACAGCTTTGGGCGGCGGCGGGCGATACGACAGGCTCATAGAAGTTTTTGGAGGCGAGCCAACACCAGCGACAGGCGTCGCGCATGGATTAGACCGAATAGCTCTTGCAATGCAAACGCAGAAAACAGCTTTGTCAACTCGACGAGATAAAAGAGCCGTGGTCATTCCCGTAAAGCAAGAGCTGAAAGCTGAAGCGTTAAAAATTTCGCAAATGCTCAGAGAAGCAGGGATACCGACGGAATTCGAGGTTATGGGGCGAAAAATGGCTAAGGCTCTGGAAGACGCTGACAGGCGAAAAGTTGACTTTGCGGTGATAGTGGGCGAAAGAGA
>CAZXCX010000153.1:0-3047 GCA_964639375.1 uncultured Candidatus Bathyarchaeia archaeon | reverse complement strand
TTTACTCACACGACTCCCTAATCACTCCTAAAGACCTCGTTTTTTACGCTAAAAAACGCGGGTTAACAGCCGTAGCCATAACCGATCATGACACCATTGAAGGCGCGTTAAAAATAGCCAAAGAAACAGACTTCCTGATAATACCTAGTATAGAGGTTTCAAGCCGCAACGGTCACATAATCGGCTTAAACCTTCAGGAACCAATCCCAAAAGGCTTAAGCTCAGACGAAACAGTTGACAAAATCCACGAGGCAGGAGGCATAGCAGTCGCGTGCCACCCCTTCGCCCTTTTCAAAGGGAGCCTAGGAAAACACACCAGCGCCAAGTTCGACGCGATTGAAACCATAAACGCCTCAGCGTTTCCCTTCAACCGTTCCACCAAAAAAGCGCAGGAAATCGCGGACCGCTTTGGAATTTCTCGTGTTGCAGGAAGCGATGCCCATTATGGCCCTGCGATAGGCTACGCGTACACGCTTATCGATGCGGAACCGCAAGTCGACGCGATTTCTAAGGCGATAACCAAGGGATTATGCCAACCTTTTGGAAAGCCAATACCTGCGACGTTAAAACTTGAAAAACAAATCCAGTTTCTGAAAAATAAATTACGATAAAAAGAGAAGGGTGGACACTTAGAAGTTTTCCATCTGGTAAAGGTCTAAGTCTAAGTTGATTTTCACTGGCTTTTCTGATTCAATGCAGTTTTCAAGGTTGTAGAGTTCGGGCATGATTTTTCCTAGCCTGTTTGTTTCTGATTTTATTCTGGTCTTGATTGGCGTGGTTTTGAGTTGGTCTTCCCTTTCTGGGCTAGCATTTACATCGCAGATAATGAGTGCGTTGTTGTCCATCATTTTGGTGCTGCTTTCGCCGACTTTGTTAGCTCCTTCTACGGTCACGTGGCATTTCAATGTGGTTTCATCAGATGTTTGTTTAGTCAACGCTTTTCCTTCTCCACACTTCGACACTGATCATATCGCGGATAGCCACGCGGATGGCTTCAGCCCTGTTAGGATAGAATCTCTCGCCCACAAGCTGATCTAAAGCTTTTATGTACGTTTCGGGAAGATACAGAGTGATTAGCTTCATTTATTTTTCTCTCCCTTGGTGGGATAAACAGATTGTGATTTGAGGTTATACTTCTATATATTATGCCTTAAATATGTCTTAAACATGTTTGTGCATTAATTTATAAATGCTTCATCGGGTATGTTGCAGTTTCTTGTAAATTCCAGTGTGGAGCAACCCCTATGTTTTTATTTCTTGTTAAAGCATCTAATGTATTGCGATGTGGAGTTATGCGTGTTCTCGTGAAGAGCTACGGCTGTTCGGCGAATTTGGCTGACGGGGAAGTTTTGGCTGGTTGCCTAGCGAAGGCTGGGTATGAGTTGACGAGTTCCGCTTCAGAGGCAGATGTGGTGGTCTACAACACTTGTGCTGTTAAGGGGCCTACGGAAAACCGCATGATTGAAACTTTGAGGCGGGTTCCGCCTGACAAGAAAGTGATTGTTGCTGGCTGTTTGCCGCTCATTAATTTTGAAAGGCTGCGTCGTGAAGTGCGTTTCGACGGTGTGGCTGGGCCTTCTGCTGGCGAGAGGATTGTCGACGTTGTGGAACGCGTCTTAGAAGGCGAAAAAATCGTCGAGTTGGGCGATGCGCTGAATGCCATGCCAACGCTGAATCTTCCACGATTGAGGTCAAATGCTGTGATAAGCATTCTTCCCGTGAGTTATGGTTGCTTAGGCATGTGCGCTTATTGCTGTGTAGTCTTTGCGAGGGGTCATCTGAGAAGCTATGCAATTGAGAAGCTCACTGAAAGAGTGCGGAAAGACGTGGCTGCTGGCGCGAAGGAGTTCTGGGTTACATCTCAAGACACAGCCTGCTACGGAAGGGACATTGGCACGAACCTTGCAGCGTTGCTTAACGCGTTAGGCGATGTGGAAGGCGATTTCCGAGTTCGCGTGGGCATGATGACGCCGAGCATGGTGACAAAAATCTTGGACGAACTAATCGCAGCCTTTGAAAACAGCAAGATTTTCAAGTTTTTGCATTTGCCAGTGCAGAGTGGCGATGACTGGGTTTTGAAGCGGATGCGGCGATTTTACACAGTTCAGGATTTTAAAGAAATTGTAGACGCGTTTAGAGCTGCTTTTCCCGAGGTTACGCTTGCCACAGACATCATTTGTGGTTTTCCAGGCGAAACCCAAGAAGCCTTCGAAAACACGCTTAAGCTAATCGGCGAAGTAAAGCCAGACATAGTTAACGTTTCAAAGTTTTTTGCCAGACCACGCACTGCAGCGGCTGAGATGCACGACGCGTTTTTGGAGTCAGCGGAGATTAAGCGGAGAAGCACCGAAGCAGCTAAACTGGTTAAACGAATCTCGTTGGAGAGAAACCAGCGTTGGGTCGGCTGGAGTGGTGAAGTGCTCATGGACGAGAAGGGAAAAGTGCTTGGTTCGTGGATAGGCAGAAACTTCGCGTACAAGCCTGTAACCTTGAAAAGCTCAGCGAGCCTGCTTGGCAAAACGTTGCAGGTTAAGGTTGTGAAAGCCTTTTCCACTTATCTCGCGGGAACAGTTGAGTAGTTACACATTGTCTGGGTGTGAATCTCTTATGCTCGGAAAAGTCTATACCCCCCTTATTTAAAGGCGGAAACGCGGCTTCAACCAAGCGGTATCTATTCCGTAACGAAAAGGAAAACTTCCAACTTGTACTCACTAACCGGCAACACTGCGTTCACTGTATAGGTAAGGGTACAGGTATAGTCAAAAATGAGTATACGCTGTAAAAACAAGATTAAATGAAAGTTTATTAATAGAAATTATTGCAATTTTGTATTAGAGTTGAGGGACGAATAAAATGTCTGAGAGAAGTTTTTCTTGGATGGATCATGTGCCAGTAACCTTTACAACTCTTCTTTTTATCTCGCAAATCGTCGTTGGTGTTTATTTGGTGTCTGAGGTTTCGCAAATTGAAATTTTGGCGTATGTTGGAGTGGGGCTTTATGTTTTTTCGGGCATGGTTTTTGGTATGCTTCCAGTATTTGAGTTTCG
>CAZXCX010000152.1:0-3049 GCA_964639375.1 uncultured Candidatus Bathyarchaeia archaeon | reverse complement strand
CCTTTGTACTTAATTCTCTAGGCGATGGCGCACCTGTTGCATCAACATTGCAGTATCTGCAACGTGCATTGCAGGCTCCTGTAGCCCTCCAAGAAGTCATGAGTAAAGGACCTTTGTTTGCCAAACTAAAATTCACCCTCAGCCTTTCTTCGATAATTCATCATTTACCATAGCACTCTCACGTCCTAAAAAAGATTATGTGAATTTCTACGTTTCACTCTTAAGCTGCCAAAGTAGCAATATATAATCTGAATTAACGAGAATGCGTAAAATCAGTTATTTTCCATAGTAAATAGTAGAATGTAGTCTTACTAGTCTTAGGTGAAACAGAGTTATTACAACTTATCATTCACCTTAATCCTGGACTATCTTAAGCTACTTTGAAGTGGGCATCTCCTGTTTTTTATTATTGCAGGCAATACGTGAACATTTACTTAATATATGCAGACACTTTTTCGTGTAAAATATATTAAGCAGTCGGCTTCATGTATTTGTTGAAGTACTAACGTTTAGGTAAGAAAAATGAGGACACATGTGACCCTTGTAAACCCGCCCTACCCGAGCGGCTCTCATCAGCATCCACCCTTCACTCCATTAGGTTTGGGGTATTTGGCTGCTGTTTTAGAGAAGAATCAATATAAAATTGATGTGATTGATTGTCAAGCCCTCAGGTTCACATATGAAGAATTTAGAAGCGAAATTAGTACGCGTAAGCGTCAACCCGAAATAGTCGGAATAACGTCAACTACACTCACGTATAAATCTGCGCTCCAAATAGCAAAAATAGCCAAAGAAGTCTGGCCGAACTGCTTAACACTTCTGGGGGGCTCTCACGTTTCGTTTTGGGATGATAAAGCATTGCAAGAATGCCCCTCCTTAGACATTGTTGTAAGGAAAGAAGGGGAAAACACGATGCTGGAGCTTGCTGAAAGGGTAGAAGCAGGCAAGAATTACCACGATGTGTTGGGCATAACTTGCAGAAAAGACGGAGAAATCGTGAAGAACCCAGACAGAGCATATATAGAGAATCTTGACGAGCTTCCCTTCCCAGCCCATCATCTATGGCCTATTGAGCGACTGCGAAAACATGGAACTGTAATATTTCCATTAATGACGAGCCGCGGCTGTATTTACTGGTGTGACTTTTGCACGGCGGTCAGAATGTTCGGGCGACGATATCGAATGAGAAGCCCAAAAAACGTGGTGGAGGAGCTGGAGTACCTTCAGAAAACCTTCGGTGCGCACCAGTTTACATTCTATGATGATGCATTCACTGTAGATCAAGAAAGGGCTGCGGAAATATGCAGGGAGATAAAAAAGCGAAAAATGAAAATAGAATGGGACTGCGAAACCCGTGTTGACATGGTTACGAAAGAGTTGCTCCGTACTATGAAGGAGGCTGGCTGCTTCGCCGTGTGGTTTGGAGTGGAGTCAGGTTCGCAGAAAGTTTTAGATGCTATGAGGAAAGGAATCTCGACCGTGCAAACGATTAAAGCCTTTAAGTGGGCAAAAGAGGTTGGGTTGATGACCGTTGCGAACGTGGTTCTAGGTTTCCCTGGCGAAACTAAGGAAACCATTTGGGAGACCGTGAAGTTCATAGACAGAATTAAGCCTAGCGATGTGGGTTATTATATTGCTACGCCTTACCCGGGAACGCCTTTGTACGAGCAAGTTGTAAAAGATGGTTTGCTTAAGACAACGGACTTCAACAAGTTCGATACGGCAACTCCTGTTTTTGATGTGGGAACAATGACGGGGGAAGAGTTGAGGGAAATGCGGGAACGGGCTTTTCAAAGGTTTTATCTCCGCCCAGGGTACTTTTTCAGCATGATAGGCAAAGGAAGATTCTGGAGCTTCTCGATAATTCGCACGATACTTGCGCATTTCCGAAGGGCTGTGAAATTACGGCTAGGAGTTAAATAGCTCTAAAGAACCAGTGAAGCGAAGCTTTTGATAGATGAAGTGAAAGGCTACACGAATCTCTTCATTTTAGGTTCTTGGGACGTAAGCACCAAACGAAACCGCCCTCAAATCCCGAGAGGAGAATAAAAACCATTTTAAACCAATTTCTAAACGGCCTAGCGCGCAATTTGCTAGTGGATTGGTGTTTTGGATAGCCTTCGTTTGTAGATGACTTAAATATGAAAAATAAAAATTAGCCACGGCATTAGAAATTGGCTTTTCGTGGAAAACGCCTTATTCCGACCTTATTTCGGCGATCAGGTTTCGCAAGGACCTTTGAATAACTGTTTGCATCCCTGCTGGCGCTCTAATCAAAAGGAGGAATGTATTTGGAGAATGGGGAAAAACAGTTTCAGAAGAAAAAGAAGGTTGCAGAAGTCTACGCTATGCATCAGAAAAAGCGTCAGCGTTAAGGGCATCGCCCAAAAGATGAAATTAAGCGAGAGCGTTGTCAGAAGTTACATTTGGCGGGCAAAAACCCAGAAAAATACAAGACGTTGCTAGAGAAGTATTTTGGAAAAGAAAGCAAAAGGCAGAAAATGAGGAAGTCAAGTCTTTGCTGAAAAAAGACGTAAAAGTTATATCTGCGCAACCATAAGGAGAAACTCAGACGCTTCCGTTTTAAGGCAGAAAACTGAGTGCAAAACAAAATGGGAAAACTCAAGGAAGTAGCCCTATTTATCGTCGTAACGATAATAATCTCCGTTTTCCTCTACTACTCCACCCTAACCGGCTTCAGCTTCGGCACCTGGGACAAGTGGGCTCTAATCGCCATAAACATCGTTTTCCTCGCCCTCTTCATCCTGTTCATCCCCTTCAAAAAGAAGATGACGCGGCTACCCAGCAGCGTCTACGTCGCCTTCATAGTTGCCCTGTACGCGGAAATGTACGGCATCCCCCTAACAATGTACCTCTTCGCAGGCGTCTTCGGATACGACAAGATATTCTCGCTGGAGTTCCTTCTAACAGGCGTGGTGGGCGAAGAGCAGTTTTACCGCTTCTTCAACTCGTACGTCTTCCCAGCCTCAAAAGTAATCATGGGAATAGGCATACTCCTAATCATCTTCGGCTGGAGACAAATCCACAA
>CAZXCX010000151.1:0-3100 GCA_964639375.1 uncultured Candidatus Bathyarchaeia archaeon | reverse complement strand
CACCATCCCCAGTTTTCGGACATAGACCTCATAGTCTACGGTAAAAAGGAAAATGCTAAAATGCGTGAAACACTCGAAGCACTGTACGCCGATGGGGCTTCAGGTTTAAGAAACGAGTTTGGAACAGACGAGGCTATGCGGGGCAAGCAGTGGCGATTCAAAAACTACAGCGTCAAAGAGTTTCTGTGGCATCAAAAACGAAAGCAGATTTACGGCTTGTTCGACGACGCCGAGAGCGGGCGCATAATCAAAGCCGAGTTTGAACCCGTGAAGACTTGGAGCGAAATCACTTCAGAATACGACCCTGAAGCGCGAATCGTGCGGAAGGGCTGGGTAAAAATTAACGCCCGCGTCACCGCTGATGCTGATGCGCCTTTTATTCCGTCGGTTTACGGCATCGAACCCTTAGAAGTTTTGAGCGGCACAAGAGAAGCCCTTGAAGCTGTCCGCGTGTTTTCTTACATGGAAGAATTTCGCCTGCAAGCTCAAAAAGACGAGAAGATTTGTGTTGAAGGCAACTTGGAGGAAGTGTTTTCTCCCAAAGGGCGATTTCACCAGATCATTTTGACTTATTGTCCACGCTATTATGAGCAGGTCTTGAAGGTGGCTGTCTCAAACACGTGACAGCACCATGTAGTCCGACGGCTTATTACCGAGTATTATTCGATAATATTCGCGTTCTTTTCTCTTGTTTATCACGCGTTCAACTTTTCCCTGCACGGTTACCCTTTCGTCTTTTTTGGCTTGTTCACAGAACCTGCCGCGGAAAGACACTATTTCCTGTATTGGCTCAAGTTCTGGGCCTTCCACAACTTTGACGTTTTCAATTTTGTACGTGCACGGCGTGAAAAGCGCTTCGGAATCGTCAGCAATTGTGGCGGTTATTTTTGCGTAGCCGCTGTTCTTGTAGCAGACGTCGCCGTACTGCTCGCTTATTTGGCTCCAGTCTTTCACGAAGCGTATGAAGTAGTCAGTGCGGTCAAACATGCCTTGGAACGCCTTGCGCTTTTCGACCCGAGCGAAGTCTTCGAAGCTCATGATGGTGTCTTTCGAACGGAAATCGAACAGCGCCTGCAACTCCTCACGACTGTACGGCTTAAATTTGGACGCATTATCCTTCAACAGGTTTTCCAGTGCCGCGTATGCGCTGCGGCAGTTTTCAACACCATACACAACAGGGTCAATGTCAGACTTCGGCGTTTGCAGCCCAACAAGCACAGACCCAGAAACCCCTATGGCGCTCCAAGAAATGCCAGCCGCTTCCTGTAAGGACTCTGCAAGCTGTAAGGCTTTTCGTTCCAAATCTCCCAACTTCTTAGATGTACGTAGTAATCTGAGCTTTTCAATTGGCTCATAATGCTCCTGTATCGTGGCGATGGGAACTTCACACAGGGTCTCGTCAAACACTGGGTCATGAACTATCAAGTTAGGCGAGTTTTGCTCAAGAAATTTGAAGCGTTCACTGAGGCTGTAGATTTTACCGTACAACTCCTTCTGACTCCCACGAGTGCCCTGAGGCGACGGGATGAACCGTGGAAACGCTATGACTTTGTTTGGGGGATGCACAAAGCCTTTGACGTCGAAGATAACGTTGTCCTTTGTTTTGATTAATTCGCCTTCTCGGGCTTTCATAGAGAAATCCCCTCTCATGTTTGGTATTGCAAGAGACTTCAATTGTTTGTAGTTTTTTACATAACGTTAATAAACCTTTTTTTGAACCTCTATAAAGTCAGGTGCGCTTTCCCATATGCCCCACTGTGAAAAGGCAAAGCACGTTTCCAAATGTTTAGAACTGGCTATACTGCTCGAAGTCAGCGCCGACAAGCCTGGAAACGTGAATTTCGTGGTGGGCTTTGAGGGCACACGGGTCGAACATTTTCTGGCTTCCGCAGTGGTTGCAGGTCCCTCGTTTGAAGAGGCTGCACACCGTGGAATCGCCGTGTCAGAAAAAAAACTTTCCGTTAACGATGTTGGTATAGGTCAAATCATAAAAAAATGCGTAGCTGATATTAACGCGTGGCAGAAAGGCGGAAACACTATTCTCGGCACTGTGATTCTGTTCGTACCCATTGCTGTTGCAGCGGGCATGACCCCCGTTAAGGGAAATTTTGATTTAGATTTTTCGCATCTGAGAGAAAACTTGAAGTTGACAGTTGAATCAACAACAGCTGAAGATGCGCTTCACCTTTACGAAGCAATAGACATAGCAAAACCTAGCGGCCTTAACGGCGCTCCAGACCTCGACGTTCACGACTCCCACTCTAAAGAACGGATTCTTAAGGAAAATGTTTCGCTTTATCAGGTTTTCAAGATAGCCGCTGGTTACGATGACGTTTGCGCGGAATGGGTTAACAACTACCCGATAACGTTCAATCTGGCTTACCCTTACTTGAGTGAACAACTCAGGAGCAGAGATTTGAACACGGCTATCGTTCACACTTTCCTGAAAGTTTTGTCTGAGCATCCAGACACTTTTATCGCTCGAAAAGTTGGCTATGAAAAGGCATGTGAAATCTCTCTGGACGCCAAGAAGGTCATGGAGTTAGGCGGCGTGGAAACCTCAAATGGAAGGAAAAGCCTCCGAGAGTTTGATCGAAAACTCAGAGAATCCAGAAGCCTCCTCAACCCCGGAACAACCGCGGACATAACAGCCGCTGCGTTGGCATTATGCATCCTCAGCGGATACCGCCCTTGATGTTGATTTTCGTCATTTTTTCAAACTTACTCTTAAATATTAGCCAAATAACATTAATGGATAAAGGGTTACCACCATGGTAGAGGAGAAATTGCGGGTGACTTTGCTTACGGGAAGAACAATCGAGCAAGGCGTAGGCAAAGAGCGTGGAAAAGGCTCAAAAGAATATTTCGAAGCAGTTTCCATGTGCTACATGGATGCTGGCGACATGAAGAAACTCGGAATTAAGAACAACACAAACATTCTAGTTTCAACAGAAAACGGCTCCGTAGTAGTGAAAGCCGTGAAATATCCGAGAGCTGCAACCCCTGGAATAATTTACATTCCATATGGTCCTTGGGCTAATGTAATTTGCAGCAACAAAACCAGCAGCATCGGCATGCCCTCTTTCAAGGGAACCCCCGC